>NZ_JBDKWG010000138.1:0-156126 GCF_040151475.1 Reichenbachiella sp. MALMAid0571
TTGCCAAGTGATCTTCAGGTAGCCAATCGTTAAGGTCATGTGGCATAAAAGAAACTTGTTCTCTATCCGCTCCAATAAATGATATCATGCCCCAAGATATAAATAATTGGGTGGTTTATTAAGTCCGACAGACTCCTAGGCTAAATATATAATGTTTTTGACAATGCTTAATGCGTATGGAGCGCCCCTTTATCTTGGTGTCTTTAAAATACCCTTTGCCGTTAGCCATTGCTTCAATGCAATCTATCAGACCTGATGTATATTTTTTGGTTTGGGCGACCCCATGATTGTCAAGTGTATATTCAACAATCTCCTGCCAATCCAGCAAAGCAAGATGGCTTTTTTCATATAGTACCATTTACTGTGGTTTCCGGCGTTGGATAATTTCTTCTGTTAATTGCTCAAAGGTTTTTTTGGCAGGGGGATTGTTTTCTGCATCCTGAATACGAGGCATTAAATGTTCGCTGAGTTCTTCCCAGGCCTCACCCGCT
This sequence comes from Reichenbachiella sp. MALMAid0571, assembly GCF_040151475.1. NCBI lineage: Bacteria > Pseudomonadati > Bacteroidota > Cytophagia > Cytophagales > Reichenbachiellaceae > Reichenbachiella > Reichenbachiella sp. MALMAid0571. The sequence continues at coordinate 492 of NZ_JBDKWG010000138.1, forward strand.
ACATCATCATCAGGAAATATTTTATCCAGGACGTAGCTCTTAATCGTTTTGCCTTGTAAAGCTGCCAAAGTTTTTATTTTTCGGTGCTGTTCACCGGATACATCAATAATTAATCGACTCATTTTTATCCTTTCTTTTTAATTCTATCATACAAATGTATAAATATACAAAACAATATTTATACATCAGGAGTTCAATACGCTTTCCAGTGCTTCATCGACATCCCTAAACATGAAATTGGCTTGATAACTTATTGTAGTATTAATAGAGGTATGTCGATAGAGTTTTTGCAACATCTGAATGGGAATAATATCACCGGATAAGTTTCCAAAAGTATGCCTCGCAATGTGCATTTTTAAGGGCTTGCCAAGGTTGATCATTTCCGCAATTGCCTTTAGGTGTTTGTTGAATTTCTTATCCGCATTGTTGATAGCTTTCAAAGTGGCCTTCACATTTGTCGGCTCTATTTTTTTCAACTCAGGAAACACAAACTCACTTTCATCTTTTTGACCTATATATGAGTCGATTATCTTTTGCGCTTTTTCTGGCAATTTTAACGATCCCGCTTTGTTGTTCTTTCCCATGCTGTAGAATAGCCTTCCATTCTGAAAGTCAGACCATTTTAAACGCAAGACATCTGAAATCCTCATGCCAGCCAGGTAAAGGGAAAATAGCCAAATATTTAGTGCGTGTCTTTGTGGAAGGGTTAAATCTTCTGGTGATAAGCTTTCCAGTGTTTTGACTTCCGATTCTTCCAAGCCAATTTTTACACTTTGGGGGAACTTAATTACGATCTTACCCTTTCCAAAAGGATAAAACTTACGATCAACCAGGCCATCACGGATAGCCAGATTAAAGATAGTCCGAATAACCACAAGGTGATTGATAACTGTTCTTTGCGAAACCTGGCGCTTGCTCTTTAAATAAGATTGGTATTCTCGAAGCTTCAATTCACTTATGTCACGAAAGGTAATGTCCCCTTTAACGAATTCCTTGAAATGCTTAATCATTGGCTTTTCAGACGATATACGTGTGTGTTTATTCGCCTTTTCAAGTATGTCAATATATTTATCTGCCAGTTTGAAAAAGGAAGTACTTTTATACTCCTGTCGAATATAGCCTTTGACTGTGGCCGAGGAAATTTGTTTTTCAACTGTTTCTAGTTCTAAAAGTTTGTCGTTGGCCTCAGCCATCTTTTTTATGATTAGATTATTCAAGCGAGCTGCATTCGCATGGCTTTTTCTGACTCGATGATTTTTCTCATCCCAATCTTTCAGGTCAATATATTGGCCCGTAAGCATGTACGATGATTTTCTATTGTGCGTTATTCGAATAGCAATTGGATACTTCTTATCCTTATTGACTTTTTTTCTTAAAACAATTTTTACACTTCCCATTTTTTGTTTTGCTTATTACAAATGTAATCAAAACGGGTACAACATAGGTACAACATTTAGTGGTTTTGTATGTATTTATATGGAATTGTTTGATTCCAAAAACTGCCTAAAAACCCATATAAGGGCATTTTAGGCCAATTCAAATCAAAAAATGAAAAACTTAAAATCTTGTGACCTTCTGGTCGTGCGGGTTCAAGTCCCGCCTCTGGTACATTGAAAATCAGCTACTTACGTGGCTGATTTCTTTGTTTATAGAGCTTTGTGAATTTGCTGCTACAACAAATGAGTTGTTTTCTAATCATGAAAGGATTGAACCCCTTTATTAAATTTCAAAGCTCATAATTTGAAGGTTTGAGTTTTGTTTCCGATACTCTGAAAATCCGGTAGTTGCAATAAAGTGACTGATTTTTTTATGCATTCTGTACAACAAAAAAGGCTTTAAATTGATTTAATGAAGACTTCCCGTTTCTTCTGATTTACAGGAATGTGATCTTTTTCACTTCCCAAAAAAGCAGTAATCAATAGTTCAATGAAGGTCAATGGAAGGTGGCAATTCCGATAGTATGAATCTGTCGATCTATCCAAGGTTCTATAATCGCTCATACCAGTGCGATTATAGAAAATGACATCCCATACCCCATATCGGGATAGGTTCTTATTTCGCAATAATATCCACCTCTACCACCTGTATGAGTCAGGTAGTGTCCATTTAATTTTTCTTTAAACCAAGGTAGGAACATCCGGTGGTTTTTTCATTGTTTAGATGATTTTCCGTGAAAAGTAATTTCCGGTAATCATTCGAAATAAGCCTGCTATCTTCTTTTAGTAGTTCCCTGATATAAGACACAAAAGTCGTTGGATTACCGATAAGCCCGCCGTAAGCGGATCCGTTTACAAGACTGAATGATTTCCATCTGCCTTCAGAATTATCCATGAATTTTGACTTGTTAACAAACAGACCTAATAGAAGATTGATTTTATCTGTTTAAAAGCATTAGATATATTAATTCAATACTATCGTCGGTATAAGCAGATATGAATACTACAGGGATTGCGCTTGTTTTCGGGTCAGAGTTCAACCTATGATACACTTCATACCCATCCATTTCCGGCATTCCAATATCACATAAGATTAAGTCGGGGGTCACTTTCTCAGCAAGCTTTAGTCCTGTCCTACCATTAGTTGCTGAAACAACTCTGAAATATTTTCATTAATATCAGTGTTATCTTCGATAACAAGTATAGTATTTATTTTACCACGAACTAACTTCTTATTAAGGATAAAAATAATATTTGAGTATTCAAATTAATAACATACCAAAAGGATTTCATCTTCTAATAGTTTACTCATTGATTTCAATCACTTTTATGAATGCCAAATGTCATTTTTATCTTAAGTTATTTTAAGGAAATTTCCACATTCAATTTTCAATAATTTAAACTGTTAAAGCCATGAGTTTGATTAAAAGAACCTTGCCAACATGGCCCAGTCTGACAGACTTTTTTGATGATGACTGGGCCAGGGATTGGTTTATGAAGGAAAATGCCTCACCAGCTGTGAATGTGGTGAACAATGACAGCAGCTATGAGATTGATGTTGCTGCACCAGGTTTCAAGAAGACTGATTTCAAAATTGAAACCGAGAATGGCGTACTTACAATCAGCGGGAAATCAGAGAAAGAAGAGGAAGAAAAGAAAAAGAACTACACACGTCGTGAGTTCAGTTCAAGCTCTTTCTACAGGTCCTTTACGCTACCAGAAGACGTGGTGAAGGAAGGGATTTCTGCCAAGTATGATGATGGCGTCCTGAAATTGTCTTTGAAAAAAGAAGCAGGGAAAGCATCTGCAAAGAAGAAAGAGATCGCAGTAAAGTAACTAATGTGGGGAGCGAAAGCTCCCTCATTAAATTTAAGAAAATGAAAGAAGTAGTTCAAAAAAATGCCTCCCACAGCGCTGTTTATGGATTGGGGCTTATAGGATCGGCTATTTATTTTATTTCACAAGCGACAAGCTTTTGGACGGGGGTTTTTGGTTTTCTTAAGGCCTTGGTATGGCCGGCAATCCTTGTCTATGAAGCATTTAAGCATTTGGGTTCCTAAAGCAATTAGTTGAACACAAATGCTGGACCATGACGCACAAAAAGGCAAAAAATAGCCCCATTTTTTTTACCAAACCTATCTCATGATTAGCGATGATTAATCTAAAAAAACATGGAATCCTGTTGGAAAAAACCGAAAACGGTTTTGAAACGGAAGCCGTATTCAATCCTGCTGCTGTAAGAGTGGGGGACTTAGTCCACCTGTTTTACCGTGCAGTCCGTCCGGGCAATTACTCCACTATTGGTCATTGCATTCTGGATGGTCCCCTGAAAGTGATTGAGCGGAAAGATAAACCTGTTCTGTTTCCTGAGAAGAACTACGAATCCCAGGGAATAGAGGATCCCAGGATCACGGAGATCGAAGGCACTTACTACCTCACTTATTCCGCTTACGACAGGGTAAATGTATTTGGCACCTATGCGACTTCCACAGACCTGATAAATTTTAGAAAGCAAAAGATCATTACCCCCAAATTCACCTATAGGGAATACAAACACCTTATTGAGTGCTGTAGTGGCCTGGGCGATAAATACCTCTTCCACTATAAGCTGTTCAAAGAGCACGGGCTGGGGGCCGAATTGTATCGAAAACTTTTTGTATGGGACAAGAACATCATGTTTTTCCCAAAAAAAATTGACGGGAAATTCGCCCTGCTACACCGCATTCACCCCGGCATCCAGCTCGCACTTTTTGAAAACTTCCGTGACTTGACTGTGGATTTTTGGAAGGACCACCTTATGAACCTGGAAAAGCACATTGTGTTGAACCCTAAATTTCCTCACGAGTCCAGCCATATTGGGGCGGGATGCCCACCCATAGAAACGAAAGATGGGTGGCTGCTTATCTATCATGCAGCCGAGGATACCCCGAGGGGCTTTGTCTACCACGCTACCGCAGCGCTCCTCGACCTGAATGATCCGCGAAAGGAGTTGGCGAGATTGCAAGAACCCTTGATCTCCCCCACCTTCGACTGGGAAAAAGAAGGAGTGGTCAAAAACATCATTTTCCCGAGTGGGGCGGTACAATTTGATGATGAGCTATACATCTACTATGGCGCTGCGGATTCAAGGGTAGCTGTTGCCTCGGTGGGTATCCATGAGTTATTGAACGAATTAAAAAAATCAAAAAAACAAGAATTATGAAGAATCCAGCCAGCTATCCCATCAATGAAATCGACATTAAAAATCCCGCTTTGGGTTTTGCGCCAATAGAAGCTGGGGTTTTAATCAAAGATTCCATGTCTGTCATTGAAAACAAACATTATCCAGATGAGATTTTGTTCATCACCTCGTATCCGCCACGGGCCTGCGGAATCGCTACTTACAGCAAAGACCTGATGGATGCCATTGGCCATAGCTTTGATTCTTTTTCATTAAAAGTATGTGCGCTGGAAGAAGGGAAACAGCGAAGGGAATATCCGGATGAAGTCAGGTACACGCTCAATGCCAATGACCGTAATGCCTATGCTGACCTTGCCGGGAAAATAAACCGTGATCCGGCAATAAAAATGGTTTTTGTGCAGCATGAATTCGGCTTGTACGGTGGGGAGTACGGCGATTACCTGCTACAATTACTCTACTCCCTGGAAAAGCCCATAGCCATTACTTTCCATACGGTGTTGCCAAACCCCGATGACAATCGAAAAAAAGTAGTGCAGGCCATTGCCAGGGGGGTTGATCAAATCGTGGTGATGACGCGACGTTCGGCTGAACTCCTGCAAGGGGAGTATGGCATAAGCACTTCCAAAATATCATTGATACCGCATGGCACGCACATCGTGATGTGGCGAAACAAGCGACGGGCCAAGCAAATGCACCAATTGGAGGATCGTCTCATTTTGTCCACTTTTGGCCTCCTTGGCCGCAACAAGAGCATAGAGACCGCATTGGAAGCCCTTCCTAAAATAGTAGGGAAGTTTCCCAACGTTATGTACCTGGTGCTTGGAAAAACACACCCGGGAGTGGTCGACCATGAAGGGGAATCGTATCGGCGCTCCCTTGAAGGGATGGTGGAAAAACTGGGGCTAAAACAGAACGTCCGTTTTGTGGACCGCTACCTGGAGCTGTCCGAATTGCTGGAATTCCTCAGCCTCACTGACATTTATTTATTTACATCCAAAGATCCGAACCAGGCCGTGAGCGGCACATTCGCCTATGCGATGAGCAGCGCATGCCCGGTCATCTCAACGCCCATCCCCCATGCCACGGAAATGTTGCAAGAGAACTCAGGCATTTTGGTCGGTTTTCAGGATTCGAGCCAGTTGGCTGATGCAGCCATCCGCTTGCTGGAAAATGATGCGTTAAGAAAGGAGATGGGAAGGAATGCGTTTCACCAGACCCGGGGCACGGTTTGGGAAAATGCAGCCAACAAGCATGCCCGGCTGTTTCAGAAATACTTTAAGGATGAGGATCAGAAGTTCGTCCATCGCCTTCCCTCCATTAACCTTGCACACATCCACAGGCTCACGGATGGCAAGGGCATCATACAGTTTTCCGATATCTGCGACCCTGATATTGATTCCGGCTATACCCTGGATGACAATGCCAGGGCCATGATCGCAATGTGCCAGCATTTCAGCCTTACCGGCGATCCCGGGGATCTGGAGCTGATCCGGACTTATCTCGGCTTTATCGGGCATTGTCAGCAGGCGGATGGCACCTTTCTCAACTATGTGGATAGATATGGGGCCTTTCACATTAAAAACCACTACACAAACCTGGAAGACTCTACAGGCCGTGCTATATGGGCATTAGGTTTTTTGATCGGTCGCCAAGATATTCTCCCGGCCTCTTTGGGGCTTAGTGCCAAGACTATATTGAAGCAGTCTGTTCCGCTACTCTTAGAAATAGAATCACCCCGGGCAATGGCCTTTATAATCAAGGGCTTATATTTTGCTTATCGCAGTAGCGGGGAAAAAGAACTCCTCCGAATGATCGAAGTATTTGCCAACAGGATGGTGGACAAATACAATGCGGCTGCAGATGGGGACTGGAAATGGTTTGAGGACTACCTTACCTATGCCAACAGCGTCTTGCCGGAAGCGATGCTGTATGCGTACCTCGCCACCAATAAGCCGTTATTCAAAGGGATCGCCTACACCTCATTTGAGTTTCTGCTGTCACAAACGTTCAAAAATGGAAGGATAAAAGTGGTATCCAACCGGGGCTGGCATCATAAAGGGGATATTCCTGCTAAATATGGGGAGCAGCCTATAGATGTTAGCTATACCATTCAGGCCCTTGACCTATTCTACAGGGTGTTTAATGATCAAGGCTATCGTGAAAAGATGGATATCGCATACTCCTGGTTTTTGGGAAACAACCACCTACAGGAGATCATCTACAACCCTGTGTCAGGCGGGTGCTACGATGGATTGGAAGAACATAATGTGAACCTGAACCAGGGAGCCGAATCAACAGTATGCCATTTGATGGCTCGCTTGACAATGGAAAAAATGATAAATTTTGAGCGTAACAGAAAATCCAAAACCCCGGATCTTAAATACAATTTGAGCACCCCAGCTTCGTCAAGGGCCTACAGGGCGAATAATAACATTCCCAAATCTTTTCACAAGGCGGATAAACTGGCACAACAAAGTCCGGCCAAAAGGATTACCGTGCAATTTGATAAGAGTCATTTTAAAGCCTGACAGTCATCACAGTTTTTTCCTTCTGGAAATGCTACTTTCAAGTTTCAAATCAAAACAAAGAGCCATGATACGAAAGACATTAAAAAACAGCCCCTTCCATCGAATAGGCAACAAATATGGCCACCTTATTGATACCGATCACTTTTTAGGAAGGGACATTTTCCAGGATACATGGATCGCACCATCCGATGTGGTCAAAGAAGGATCCCGATACGATTTGGAGATCGCATTTCCGGGATTTTCCAAAGATGAAATCAAAATGGAAATAGATGGCCCTTTTCTCAGGATAAAAGCCGGGAAAAAGTCAAACGGGAATAGAAGTTACCTAAGGGAAGCAATACCTAAAGTAATTGAAAAGACCATAGGACTGGATAATTCCATTGATACGGAGAAGATCGAAGCAAAACTGGAAAAGGGTATTTTGAAGGTATTGCTTCCTATTAAAGAAAACAAGAAGCAAGGGGTTGAACAAATTGAGGTACAATAGGCCTTAAACTTAAATTATAAAGCTATGGCACTAAATTTTGAAAAATTCGCAATGCAGGGGAATAAGTTCCTCAAAGAACTTGCCCAAAAATTAGGATACGATGAAGATACTGAACGTGCAGGCCGCATTCTGCGGGCTGTCCTGCATGTATTGCGGGACCAACTGACCCTTGAAGAATCCATACAGATGTTGGCGCAACTCCCGATGTTTTTGAAAGCGGTCTATGTAGAAGGCTGGACTTTGCGCAAAAACAAGAAGAAGATCCGGAACCTGGATGATTTCCGTGATGAAGTCAGGGCCATCGACAAGGCAATTTCTCTTGACATGTATCCTGATCCTCACTTAGAGAAAGCCATTTCGGTGGTGTTTAGGCAATTGGCCAAATACGTATCTCCTGGTGAACTGGAGGATATGAAGGCCGTGCTGCCGAAGGGGCTGAAATCGATCATTAAGGCCTGATTTACATTTTAATAAATACACGGGGTTATGAAAGGAGCGATTTTTCTTGGAAAATATGCAGATATAAAGGTTTTTCTTCACTGGACCTTTTTTATTCTTCCGGTCTGGATAGGTGTATCAGCCTTTAGGCAAGGGTATACAGCAGATGCTATTTTCTGGAACATCTTCCTGATTTTGGCAATTTTCCTATGTATCACCCTGCACGAATTCGGTCATGCACTGGTTGCCCGGAAGTACAACTGTAAGACCAGGAGTATCACCCTGCTTCCCATAGGCGGGGTGGCCAGCATGGAAGCGATCCCGGAAAACCCGAAGGAAGAACTGCATGTAGCCCTGGCGGGACCATTGGTGAACCTGGTGATTGCTTCATTCCTATACTTGGGATTCTTAGTTTTCGGCAACACCATGCCTGCTTTTGATGATGTGTTGGTCATAGGCAGTCATAATTTTCTTTTTGTCCTGATGTATGCCAATTTCTTTATTGCGTTGTTCAATATGATTCCGGCATTTCCAATGGATGGCGGCCGGGTCTTAAGGGCGGTGCTGGCAACCAGGCTCTCCAGGACAAAGGCGACCAGGATCACATCTGTTTTTGCCCAGGTGATTGCCGTTCTTTTTATTCTCCTGGGTTTTATTGCTAATTTTTTCCTGATCATCATAGGCCTATTTATATTGATAACGGCACGTTCGGAATGGTTTCTGGAACATTCCAGGTTCATGTTGCAAGAACATACGGTGAAGGACATTCTAATTCGTCATTTCAAAAAAATGGATGCCAGTACATCCCTGGATGATGCCATCAAGTATCTACTCAATGCTACGGAAGATCATTTTCTCGTGATGGAAGATGCGAAGGTGGTGGGCAGCATAAACAGGGATATACTGCTCAAAGCTTTGGAGGACAATGACCCGGGTATCCCAATTAAGGAAATTATGGATAAGTCGCCCAGGATATTACATCCGGATGACAGGCTGTCTGATGTTTATAACCCTCAAAAAGGGTCGTTAAAATCCGGCTATCTGATGCCAGTTATGAAAAACGAAGAGTTGTTGGGGGTGCTGGACTTTGAGAATATTTCAGAGTTTATCCAAGTGAAGACCAGCTTGCTCAAACGGAAAGAAGTGAGTATAGGAAATTGAAAAAAAAGGCATGAATACCAAAGCATACACCATCCCATTTAATAAAGTTAGGCTGAGCGATATAGCACTGGTCGGAGGAAAAAATGCCTCCCTGGGAGAGATGACCCAACAGCTTGGCAAAAGTGGGATCCGTGTACCGGAGGGTTTTGCCATTACATCCCAGGCCTATTGGGATTTGCTTGATGAAAATAACATCAGGGAGAACCTAAACAAAATGCTGGAAAAACTGGATCTTCAAAATTTCAGTAACCTGGCTGAAATTAGTCGTAGTGCAAGACAACTTGTTCTAAGTACAAAAATATCACCCGCAATTCAGGATGCTATTAAAAGAGCATACCAGAAACTAGTTAAGAACTCAAAGCAACCAATAGAAGTGGCTGTAAGGAGCAGTGCCACAGCTGAAGACCTACCGTCGGCCAGCTTTGCAGGTCAGCAGGAGACCTACCTGAATATTTCGGGGGAACAAGCGCTATTGGAAGCATGTCAGAAATGCTTTGCTTCCCTATTTACAGAGCGGGCCATCAAATACAGGACCGATCATGGCTTTGATCACATGAAAGTCGCTTTGTCAGTTGGTGTGCAGCGGATGGTAAGGTCTGACAAGGGGTGTTCAGGGGTTGCCTTTACGCTTGAACCCGAAACAGGTTTCAAAGACGTAATCGTAATAGACGGAATCTGGGGGCTGGGGGAAAACATTGTACAAGGTATAGTAGATCCCGATGAATTTATTGTTTTCAAGCCATCGCTTAAAAAGCAGAAAAGAAGCATCATTTCCAAAAAAACTGGCAAAAAACACCTGACCATGGTGTACGCCAGTGAAAAGGATGGCTCTTCTATCGTCAATCTGGATACATCTGTGGAAAGGCAAAAACAGCTGGTGCTTGGTGATGAAGAAGTGACCGAGCTTGCCAAATGGTGTCAGCTGATTGAAGATCATTATAAGACCCCTATGGACATTGAGTGGGCGAAGGATGGATTGACCAATGAATTGTACATTGTTCAGGCTCGCCCGGAGACCGTTCATACCATAAAAGACCCTCATATTATCTACTCCTATCATTTGAAAGAAAAAGGAAAAGTTCTTACCAAAGGAGTTGGTCTTGGTAACAAAATAGCCTTCGGAAAAGCCAGAATTTTAAATGACCCAAGTGAAGCTGATAAACTTCAATCTGGTGACGTACTGGTGACAGATATTACCAATCCGGACTGGGATCCGATCATGAAAAAAGTAGCTGCCATCGTGACCAACAAAGGCGGACGCACCAGTCACGCTGCAATTGTGGCCAGGGAACTGGGTGTAGTGGCCGTAGTGGGAACCGGGAATGCCACGACAGCCATTCAGGATGGACAGATTGCCACCGTTTCTTGTGCGGAAGGGAAAGAGGGGATTATTTATGATGGCAAACTCAATTGGGAAGAACATACCATTGATACACGAAAAGTAAAGCTCCCTAAAACGGAGGCCATGTTCATTTTGGCTGATCCGGGCAAGGCCTTCCAATATTCCTTTTTGCCCAACAATGGGATAGGACTGATGAGGATGGAATTTGTGATCAACAACATCATCCGGGTGCATCCCATGGCCCTGGTTCATTTTGACAAAGTAGAAGATAAAGCAGACAGGAAAAAGATCGAAGAGTTGACGGAAGGATATGAGAACAAGGAACATTATTTCATCGATCAGTTGTCACAGGCGGTGGCCACAGCAGCCGCAGCTTTTTATCCGAAGGATGTGATTGTGAGGATGAGCGATTTCAAATCCAACGAGTACGCAAACCTTATCGGAGGAAGGCCATTTGAGCCGGAAGAAGAAAACCCCATGATCGGGCTGAGAGGGGCTTCCCGGTATTATAGTCCGCTATACAAGGAAGGCTTTCGCCTGGAATGCGAAGCGATGAAGATCGTTCAGGACGAGATGGGCTTGACCAATGTTAAGTTGATGATCCCATTTTGCCGCACGGTGGAAGAAGGGAAAAAGGTGGTTGACCTGATGGCCCAATATGGATTGGCGAGGGGGGAAAATGGCCTGGAGATCTACACCATGATCGAGATACCGAGCAATGTGCTGCTTGCAGAAAAATTTGCAGAGGTCTTTGACGGCTTTTCTATTGGTTCGAATGACCTGACCCAACTGACCCTGGGTCTTGACCGGGATTCCGGGTTGGTAAGCGGGCTTTTTGATGAAAACAATGAAGCCGTGAAACAGCTGATTTCCGGCGTGATCCGATCAGCCAAAAAAACCGGGACGAAAATTGGCCTGTGCGGCCAGGCCCCAAGTGATTTTCCTGAATTTGCCAGCTTCCTTGTGGAGGAAGGGATTGATAGTATTTCCTTCAACCCGGATGCAATGATCAAGGGGATCAACAATATACAGGTGGCAGAACTCAAACATAAAGAAAAATAAAGATACTAAAAGGTATAACCAAAAACGGAAAAACAATGAATTACCTCAGTATTGAACAATCAAAAGTCCCGGAAATAGTGGAAAACCTGAACAAGATTTTGGCCAATTATCAAATCCACTACCAGAAGCTAAGGGCTTTTCACTGGAACGTTAATGGAAAGCATTTTTTTGAGCTTCACATGAAGTTTGAGGAATTATATAAAGATGCAATCCTAAAGATAGATGAGGTCGCTGAACGTATTCTGACATTGCAACAACAACCTGTCAGCACACTGAAACAATACCTTGAAATATCCACTATTAAGGAAGTACACGATTTTAGCTCGGAACTAAAGATGGTTGAAGAGGTAGTGAATGACTTCAACCTCCTGCTTAGTATGGAAAGGGCCTGTATGAAACTGACCTCAAATGCCGACGATGAAGGAACAACAGAGATGTTGAGCAGGTTCATCGCACACAAGGAAAAGTTGAGCTGGATGTTTTTTGCCTGGCTTAAAAATTAATTAAAACAAACTTATTATTATGGAAGCTGTATTTAAAGATAAAGTAGCCCTGGTGACCGGAGGGAGTTTCGGTATCGGGAGGGCCACAGCCATCGCTTTTGCGCAACGCGGGGCGAAGGTGGTGATCGTGGATTGGGTGAAGGATGAGGAAACGCTCAATGCCATTAAAAAGGAAGGCGGGAAAGCCATTTTCATCAAATGCGATGTTTCCAGTGAAAAGGACGTGAAGAAGATGGTTGAGAAAGCTGTCAGTGCCTATGGACAAATCGATTTTGCATTTAACAATGCGGGCATTGAAGGAGGACAGGGAATTACTGCCGATTGTACAAGGGAAAACTGGGACAAGGTGATTGGAGTGAACCTGACAGGGGTCTGGCTTTGCATGAAGTACGAAATACCCCAAATGTTAAAGTCGGGGAAAGGCGTTATCGTCAATACTGCCTCGGTGGCCGGATTGGTGGGCTTCCAGGGGATACCTGCCTATGTAGCTTCCAAACACGGTATTGTGGGATTGACCAAAACAACGGCTTTAGAGTATGCGAAACAAGGCATCCGGGTCAATGTTGTTTGTCCCGGAGTGATCAAAACCCCGATGATTGACCGCTTCACCGGGAACGACAAAGTAGTCGAGCAGCAATTTATGGATATGGAGCCTGTAGGAAGGTTAGGTGATCCCGAAGAAGTGGCCAAAGCGGTACTATGGCTCTGCTCCGATGCGGCCTCATTTGTGACCGGGATCGCTATGCCGGTAGACGGTGGCTGGGTTGCCCAGTAATAAAATTTTACTACTATGAGGATTTTAAAAGCAATAGGAATGGGACTGGGTGTCTTTTTCCTCACATTTATTGTATTCACCAGCTGGTATATCTGGAGATACGCCATGGAACCAGTGGCGACTTATGAGATTAATGATCCTTCCCTGGAAAATAAGGTATTGATCATAACACAGGGTAGCGAGTATAAAGATGCGGTAACCGATGAAATTATTGATTATCTCAGCCCTCATGAAGTCTATGTGAAGGTGATGGATATTTCGTTTTTGCCTGGTCAGGATGTAGATGAATGGAGTGCACTTGTACTCATTCACACATGGGAATACTCCAAGCCGCCATCTGAAGTGAAAGAATTCATGGATTCAGATTACGATCCCTCAAAGGTCTTCGTCATCACCACTTCAGGATCAGGTGAAGAAGGAATGGAAGGAATAGATGCGGTCACAGGAGCTTCGAAAATGGAAGATGTCCAGGAGAATGTTGATAAGGTGATCGTATGGTTAGAGGGGGTTTTGGAACCTACAAAATTATAGGGAGTAAATCCAGGGCAATCGCATTTAAAAACAATAGCACCTTACCGCACCTGTTGCGGTATCTTTTAAAAGCAACAGTCTATCCCGAGAGACCCCTGAACTGGTCAGGGGATAGTAGAAGTTTTAAATGCGATTACCTTGGGAGTAAACTTTGAGTCAAAGTCAAATCACAGAAATTTAATAGTTACTCCGGGGCTTCCAGGTCATACTTCCTTTTGGTCATAATAATTCGGTTACCTTCTTTCATTTCTTTTCGGTAACCCAGCAGGTGAAAAATCTCGATCACGTACCAGCGGGCGATCCTATTATTAATCACAAGGGAGTTTCTTTCGGATTGATACCATTTAATTCCAGGTAAAAGGGGAAGGAAGAAATCAATCTTCCATTTTCGCATGATCTCGGATACTTTCAGCCAGAATTTCCTGATTTCCCTGACCATGAAGAACCCGTCATTTCCCTGAACCTGGTATTTCGGCATAAAGATTCGCCCTGTTTCGGGAGATCTTACGTTCCCATGTATGTTGGTGGCCAAGGTTTGGCCCTTTTTTACTTTCTGGAAATTCAGGAATCCGGGAAGCATAGCGAAACCCTCACCTACGTCAATATTATGCCGATAGCGGATTTCAAATACTTTTTTCCCATCCACAGTTGTTTTGGCCAGATGTTCATATTGGCTGGTAAAATCATCGAGATCAGTCAGATCAATGACTCCTGCAAACACCAGCGATTGCCATACAATGGCTGTGTGATTTTCAATCGAAGAGAGACTATCATGCTGTCCGGATTCTACTCCAATGCATATATGCCCAAGCTCATTGATATAGTTTAGCACTGTACTGTTCAGTTGCTCTTCTATACCTACAATGACCGGGAGAGGGAATTTCAACGCAAACGCACGATTCCTGAGGGTATCTCCTATGGTAAGAAAAGGTACGGTCTCCGAAGAAGTGGTGTGAAGGTCGATCAGGTAGAAAGGGCCCTTATTTTTTGCTAAAACGCTGTGTATTTGTTCAGACAGTTCCGGAAGTTCTTTGTTGAACTCTACGGATCCATTGTCAAGCAAAGCACTTTCACTACCGGAAATGATTTGCTCACTCCACAAGCGATTTAGGTCCATATCTATGTAGCGCTTCCCTTCACGGAGCGCCGACAGGTTTCCGGCAAAAGCATACATGTTTCCTTTGAATGGAATATCCGATCCTTTAAGTTTTTTCAATACCTCCAGGAGTGCGAATATTCCTGAGGGTTCATTGCCATGAATACCGGCGGTAAATATAACGCTAGGGCCATCCTCATGGCCTTCGAAATCTCCAAGGTTACGCCTTATTTCAATTGACCGATCAAGAGCCTTGCTCCAAATCTTTGTTTTGGCCTTCGGTATTGCAGTTATTAAGCTCATTTAGTAATCGTTCTGAGATGTTTACAAAATCATGTTCGGTGACGATACCTACCAGCTTCTTTTGTTTCACTACCGGCAGGCACCCCACACTATACTTTCTCATCTTGTCGATGGCTTCTATGGTTGTTGTTTCCGGGCTTACGAATACCGGTTTTTTGACCATAATATCCTGTACACTTAGATCTTTCTTTTTGTCAGGCGGTAGATTGAGGTAGTGCACCATCAATCCCGAGGTGATCAATCCTTTTAGTTCTCCTTTGGTATTTTCTACTGGAACATGGCGGATGTGACGCCAGTCCATGATGCTCGCAACAAGTGTAAGTTGATCGTCCTCCTGAGCCGTAAATAGATCCGTAGACATGATCTGCTCAATAGTTGAATACCTGTTCATCCAATTTCCTGCATCTTCAATCGATGCGGGATCCCACTTATGTACAGGCCTGTTCGTATTTTGCTGCTGGTAAATCCCCGCTGTTAGTGCTACTAGCGCTTCATCTTTGGTGCCTTCTTTTTTCAATTTGGCGAATGAGTCGAGTATCCATTGCGAACCGGTTTTTTCAGTGGTTACCCGTTCTTTGATAATCGTGAGATATTTATCAATGTCAGATTTCCGGACATTGGCTTTACGCAATCCTTCGCAGGCAATCGGAAGAAGTTCTTCCAGGATAAGTTTATGAGAGGATATCATCCTTTTCCCCGTCCATTTGAACTGCGCGCCCATACCCGTCCGCGCTGCTTTCAGGAAATTCGTTTTTGCATCATCGAAATCTATTAATCGGGAGATTTCTTTGTATTCTTCAGGTAGCCCGTTCATAAGCCCCAGCCAGAAAGCAGCATTGGCCACCTGATCCACAATGCTGGGCCCGGCAGGAATATACCGGTTCTCGATGCGTAGGTGCGGCTTACCATTGTCAGAAATGCCATAGCATGCCCGGTTCCACTTGTAGATGGTTCCATTGTGGACACGCAGGGCTTTTAGTTGTGGGATTTTACCTTCCCGTAGCGTTGAAAGCGCATCTTCCTCTATGGGCGCACCTACCAATACCCGGTAGCGTGCCACGTCTTCCCTATAGATGTCGAGCAAAGACTCTTTCAGCCACCGATTCCCGAAGGTGACCCGTGCGCTTTGCTCCCTGATCGCATCAGATGGACGCCTGGTATCCACCGATTGCTGAAACAGGGCAATCCTTGTTTCTCTCCAGAGCCTCTTGCCCAGAAGCAATGGGGAATTGGTGCAACAGGCCAGCACTGGCCCGGCGATCGCCTGAGCCCAGTTATATTTTTCCACAAAGTTGTCTGCATTTACCTGCAAATGGACTTGGAAGCTGGTATTACACCCTTCAAACATGGTGGAAATATGCCTGGTGATCAGTTCGTCTGCCCCGACTATCCGAAATTCGAAGGATTCTCCCCTCAATTTTGCCATAGTCTCGCTTAATGCCTGGTGTCGAGGAGAAGGAGTCAGGTTGCTGTCATCCAAATCCACCCTTCGGATTGTGGGCAGTATTCCGGTCAGGATGGGTTTTGCTTCAAAAGGTGATAGGACTTGCTGAAGATGTTGAAGGTGGGTTCCAATCTGCTTCTCAAGTTGGTATAAACAATCGTTTTTGAAGACGATGGGGTCAATGTTGATCTCCATATTGAAACGGGCATGTTCGGTGGTGAAATGTCCATCATTGATTGCATCCAGTACCTCCATGATAATGGGGGCGGGCCTCCAGTTGTTATTTACCAGGCAAAGCTCCTGTTCTGCACCTATACGCTGTATTCCCTGCTCAATCTGAGCCCTGTTCGAGCATTTCTTCGAGTGCAGTAATGTCGTTCAGCAGATGGTCAATAAAATCCCGTTGTTGCTGTTTTTCCAGAATCGATGAAACGATTTTTTCTCCCATATAGCAAAATAAGCAATACAATTATGGTTATGGAATGACCTGTGTCAAGAAAAATTATTACTTTTATCAATAGGGATATGATTGTCGGTGAGACCTTCATCTAATGGCTATCATCATATCACAAAGACATGAACTATGTTTCATGTTAAATGAAAATTATTGAAGGTCCTTTTTTGCCCGTCTAAGTGTATAAGGTTTTATGAATGCTTCATTGGAAGTGGCAAATTCCTTAATAAATCGCTGAATATGATGTGTTTCATCAGTTAATATGACTCCATCTTCCGTTCTGATATGATCAATTAACCCGGGACGTTCCTCCAGTAGATCAGCAAACCACATGTAATCCGGAAATTGAATGGACAGGTTGTTTTCATCCTTAAAAGTGATCCTTGCGAAAGAATGAGTCCTTCTGATGTGAAACTGCAAAAACAAGTTTTCAGAATTCATGAAGTTATCCGGGTAAAAATCTATGAAATAGTCATTATCTAACTTCAAAAGATGGACTTCAAATTCCGCAAATGTGCAGGAAGAATAATCCTGTAAATTTTCGCCTTCCCAATAGGTAAGTAAATAGGAATTATTACTTCCTTTTTCGAACGTCCAGATGGACTGGACGCCATCCCATTGTCCAATCAACCGATCTTCAAAAAGCACATCTGATTGATAATAAATGGGATTAATACTTGGCAAAGCGCACCCGCTCAATAATGATAAAATCAGAATGGCAAGTACTTTCAATGTGGAGTTTTTGATGAGTGACTTCATGGCAATATGTTCATTGATTCATATCTCAATTTGGTCACTTATCGGCATTATAACTATGATATAAATCAGTCCAATTGGCCATATTCCTCACTTATTTAGAGGCATCCATTCTTGTAGGAGGGAGGTTTTGACGTTTACGTTCAATCATAACCCAAATCAACCCTTTTACATCAGATTTCCATTTCGGAAAAAGAATGATCAGGATAATTTCTTCGATCGTTTCCAACACGCTGAATGCCAGTACCAGATAGAACAACCATAGTTCAACTCCAAAGTAGAACACCCAGATCATGAATACTCCCTGAATTAAGGCTGATAGTTTGGCCAGGTAGGTGTGGAAGCTGCTTGGCATTCCATAGCGGATGTAGGCTGCCAGCAACTGCACAATGTAAAAGCTAAAAGCAGCAATGATCAGTTCGATTTGGTCAATAAAGAATGTTCTTTCAAAATGAAAAACACCAACCAGACCTACAGTGAAGGCAATTGCATCACCCACACTATCAAGCTGGGCTCCACGTTGCGATACAATATTCCATCTCCTGGCTAAAAATCCATCCAGCGAATCAGTGAGAAAGCTGATGAGCAGGAAGGTTCCGAAAAGTAATCGTTCATCCAAAAATATGAATACCAGGAGTACCGGAACAGAAAGAATACGGTAAAGAGACAACCAATCAGGTATGCTTAGCTTCTTTTTTGGGGTTTTTAACCACAACATAATTATGATGATTTTTGGGTCAAATCTACTTGGGAAGCAAAGCATTGACACTGACAAAAGCAATCAAGGGCTATGATTTAAGTCAATCTTGTACTTCTCCATCAAATCCAGGTATTTCATTGCTTCTTTGGCATATTCCTCCGAATCTTCTTCTGAAGCCTGCATAGCCCGTAGTACATTAACCTTTGCCCGTACATTTGCCCGGTAAAATTTATAATAAACAAACAGTTGTTCATCTTTTGAACTGTTCATGCATGGGAATAAAGCAACATACTTTTCCATAAAAATCTCACTTAAATCCCAGCGTCCGAAGGCCTCCAGATCCATACAGAAAAAAGCTACTTCATTAAGCACATCAATCTGTCGGTAGCTGTCATTGAATTCGATGCAGTCAAAGATGATCGGGTCCTTGTAGAGAAAAATGTTTTTGGCATGCAGGTCGCCATGACCATCCCGCTTAAATCCGTTTTGGATCCGTCTTTGAATGTGATGCTTGAACTGCTCAAGGAATGAATTACTGAATGAAACTGCCTCTTTGATACGGGAAGTGTAGCGACTGTCCATGTGCTCGCTCGTCCAGTCTGTAACGTCAAGGATGTCATTGAAGATCTGTTTGGATTGACCCAGGTCAAATGGTCTGGTTTTAACGTTCGCCGTTTTATGGAAATCGGAAATCTTTTGAGCTAGTTTGTTGATATGAGAAGCTTTGATCCGATTGCTTCGAATCATTTCATCCATCTTTTTGGGGGCTTGCAGCCTTTTCATCCGGACGGCATAGTCGATGATCTGACCTTCAATTTCCCCCAGAAAAAATCCGTCCTTGTACCTGATGGAGATCACATCCAGGTAGATGTTAGTCAGACGTCTGTTTAGGTACAGTTCTCTTTCACAATAGAACTTACGCTTTTCCAACGTGGAAAAGTCCAGGAACGGGTATTTGATCGGTTTCTTGATCTTGAAGGCCAGATTTCTGGTTAGGATCACCCAGGAAATGTGCGTCTCAATGAGCTTACCTTTTATCGGCGCTCCGTCATATCTTCCTGATTTCAGGAGCTCGCTTACCTGTTCAGCTTCCATTGCTTTTCTCGAATATGATCTAGTGCCTTTTTCAACATCTCATCAATGTTGTCCTGAGTCGATTGCAGTATCAGATGATCCTGCTTCAATGGCTCAAATGATGCTTTCACTTTTAGGTAAGTCGAATAGTCTGCTTCACTATATTCCCTCTTCTTGCTCAGCCGTTCCCTGATGATCGCTTCATCGGCCTGCACCTCAATGAAGTGGATCGCCTGCTGGTAAACTTTGGCTGATTCGATGAACATTTTGCGAATACCTTCTTTGTAAAAAGTAGCGTCTAGTACAATGCTTTCCCCTTTCGTCATTGCCTTTTCCATTTCCTTAACCATCTCCTCGTATACCTTCTCTTTTTCCTCTTCCGAATAGCTCCGTACCGGAAACATCCTGAGACGAAGTTCATCGCTATTTATATACTTTCCCTCTAACTTTTCTGCCAATCTGGAGGCGAAAAAACTTTTTCCTGATCCCGGTAATCCAAAAACGATAACAATCATTTTGTACTCCATTTTTTTATGAATTTATAAAATTCACCGACCCATAGCACTGACGAAGAAAGGGCAAACAAAATGATGAAATCAAGTATTCTCAGCGATTGAAAATGGAAAATGGAGGCTAAACCCGGCACTTCGGTGACCATTATTAAAAGGATAACAGAAAGCCCTACCGCCAGATTAATATACCTGTTTGAGAACATCCCAATTGCAAATATGGACCGATCTATGGAACGCAGGTTGAAGACATTGAAGAGCTGTGTAAAAGCCATAATAGAAAACACACCGGTACGGGCAATTTCTACTCCCTCGTCCAGGTAGTAATAAAAGGTGGCGAGCGACAACCCGGCCATGATCACTACATTGATGACAAGGAAGGGCAAAACGGATCTGTTCAGAATGTTTTCATTTCGTTTCAAAGGTGTTGATTGCATAATTTTCCCGTGTCCGGGCTCTGTGGCCAGGGCCATATCTGTTACCCCATCGGTGACAAGGTTGAGCCAGAGTATTTGAGTAGCCAGGAGTGGGAGGGGCAGGCCTAAAGCAATTGCCAGTACTAAGGTGACACTTTCCGCTATGTTGGTGGTGACCAGGAAGAAGCTCGTTTGTCGGGAATTAGTGAAAACGATCCGGCCTTCTTCCACCGCATTTACAATGGTGGCAAAATTGTCGTCTGAAAGGACCACATCTGAACTGTCCCTTGCAACATCCGTCCCCATGATCCCCATGGAAACTCCCACATCTGCTTGCTTCAGCGCAGGCGCATCATTTACGCCATCACCGGTCATGGCGATGAGGTGACCCATTGCCTGGAGCCGTCCGGCAATTCTCAGCTTCATTCGGGGCGTGAGACGAGCGAAAACAGAAATATTGTTGATCGCATCATCAAACTCATCTTCATCCAGGTTTAACAGTTGCTGCTCGGTCAGCGCTTTTACCGCGTCTTGATTTTTTTCTTCAATGATTCCTGTTGATTTGGCAATAGCCACGGCCGTATTGATATGATCGCCGGTAACCATAATCACACGTATACCAGCTTCTTTGCATTTGTGTACGGCCTCACGGGCATCCGGGCGTGGTGGATCAAGCATTCCTACAAGTCCCAAAAAGACCAATTGATTAATCTGATCCGGATCAATTTTTTTGGTATTTTGTTGTCGGTGCGCCAGGGCAATTACCCGCATCGCGCTATCAGACCATTCCGCTATTTTGGCCTGTATTTCTTCTATTTCATCTTCCGTAATCGGTTGCTCGCCTTCAGGCATTAATATCGATTCGGATCTTGATAATACTACTTCCGGCGCTCCGACCACATACAGCTCCGGGTTATTCCCCTCATCCACCAGGGTAGCTCTTAGCTTATCCTTAGAATCGAATGGCAGGTCGTCCAGCTTGAATTGCCTGAACTTTTCAGGTCGCATACCGCCCTTTTTAGCCAAAACCAACAAGGCTCCTTCCGTAGGGTCGCCTACCAGCTCATGTGTGTCGGTTTTATGATTGTGGGTGATCTCCGAATTATTTGAAAGTGCGGCGACCTTCAGCAGTTGTTGAAGTTGAGCATCTGTTTCGGAATCTATGATCCTCTCTTGTCGGTGGAAGTTTCCTGCGGGAAACCACCCTTCACCGGTGACCATCAGATCAGGTTTGCCAGGGGTATATACCTTTCTTACGGTGAGGGAATTTTGGGTAAGCGTTCCTGTTTTGTCGGTGAGTATGGCAGTCACGGACCCAAGGGTTTCCGTAGCGGTAAACTCCCGGATGATGGCTTTTTTCTTAGCCATCCGGTTAGCACCGATAGCCAGTACAATGGAGATCACAGCAGGCAACCCCTCGGGAATAGCTGCTACCAACGCGGCGATAGATACAAGGAGGATTTCCCTGATTTCAAAGTCCCGGATGAAGTAGCCTACCAACAAAAGTGTGACCGCACTTACTACGGCAATAATGGCCATTTGCCGGGCCAGTATGTCGGTCTTTTTCATGAAATTGGACCGACTCGTTTTAATCTCACCCAGGCTTTGCGAAATGTCACCGATCGCAGTGTGTATTCCCGTATCGGTTACCAATGCTTTGCCATAGCCGCCCACCACGAAGGTGCCCTTGAAAGCCATATTTTCCTGATCGATCAGTGGGGTGTTTTCAGGAAATGGTTCAGTCGATTTGGAAACAGGCAGGGACTCTCCGGTGAGTGCTGCTTCCACTACTCTCAGGTTGTTGGAATGAAACACACGGGCATCTGCCGGGATGCTGTCGCCTTCTTCCAGCACGATCACATCGCCTGGCACCAATTGGGAGGTGGGTACTGTGAGCAAATGACCACCCCGAATTACTTTGGCCACTTTTACGATCATTTTTCGCAGTGAGGCGATTGCTTTTTCGGCTCGTAGTTCATGAAAGAACCCAATGGCTGCATTCACAACAATCACGGCGAGGATTACCCAGGTATCTATCATTTCTCCTGCTTGCCATGAGATAATGGCTGCCAGAATAAGAACAATAACCAGCCAGCTTCGAAATTGCTTGAGTATCAACAGCCAGAGCGATGCGGTTTTTGTTTCGGGTAGTTCATTCGGCCCATAGATTGCCAGTCGCTTGTTTGCCTCTGTTTCATTCAGCCCCAATTGATTACTATCCAATTTGGTAAATGCTTGATCGATATTCAATGAATATGCCTTGGTGATCATACTGTAATGAGTTTAAAAATAAATAATATATAGAACAGCAAGAACAAGGCGCCTTCCCATGCAGTGATGACCTTGTCTCTCGTCAGCATATAAAACAGAAAGGTGGCGATGAGCATCACCGGCATGATTAGGGTTATGATCACATCAGGCACGACTATCACTCCGAAAAGCGATGAAAATCCAATAACCCAAAAGGAATTGAAAATGGAAGAACCCATAATATTGCCGAGAGCATAATCGCTTTTTCCTTTTTTGACTGCATCCAGGCTCACTACCAACTCTGGAATGGAAGTGCCCAGGGCAAGTACACCAGCAGCAACGATGGACGTGCCCACATCATAGTAGTCTGAAGTGAATACCACCGCATTGATCACAATGTGGGCAGCTATATATATAAGGATACTGCTAAACAGGAACTGTAGATAATCTTTGTAAGTCGATCTTTGTCCGGGTTCTGGTTCTTTTCGCAGGAGACGTGTTCGTTTGGTGCTGGTAATGAGGTAATGAAAATAAATACCGAAACCCGCAAGGCACAAAATTCCTTCCAGTGAACTGATTTTATTATCGATAAAAGCAAGGGAAATGAAAAGGGCAGAACCGATCAGGAATTGGAGATCGACCATGATAAATTCCGAAAACAGGTGAATGGGTTTTTGATGAACAATGGCCACAATCCCGATGATCAGGAATATGTTGGTAATGTTTGAGCCCGCCACATTGCCGGGAACGATCTCGGAGACGCCTTGTGCGACAGCCACTGCAGATGTAATCAATTCTGGTAGGGAAGTACCGACTGCAGTAATCAATACACCAATAATAAACGGTGACATGCCGAACGATAAGCCGATCTTTTCTGCGGCTTTATTAAAATAATCTGCTGCTTTGACCAGAACAAACAGTCCAAGGAAAAGGATTAGAATCCATAAATATATGTTGTTGATATCAGGCATATTAGTAATTCCAATTTTGATACCTGATGGATATATTTCGCTGGAAAAGACAACCTATAGATTCTGTTTGTATGATGACCATGATCTCATAGCTTTTGAATTTGAGTTGAAAGGTATTTCTCAAATAATGCTTAAAGAAGGATATTGATCAATGAGAGATATGATTGAAATCATGTGCTCTGATTAAGACAAACCTGTTTGACGAAAGTCATCAGACACCCTGACTTCTATCACTAATCAGAGAAAACTTATCTTATAATTTCACGGTGTGGAATCTCGAAGTATGTCCAAAATATATCAATTTCTATCAGAAACAACCGATGTTAGCCGATTCGCAATTCGCTTTTTCAAGGATGGACTGAAGCCACCGTTTGAGACGGAGGAAATTATCAAGCAATCCTTTGTTATTGGCTATAAGTCATTGCCTTTGGTAGGGATTACCTCTTTCATTATGGGGTTAGTTTTGACTATTCAATCCCGGCCAACGCTGGTTGAATTCGGAGCTGAATCCTGGCTGCCCAGCATGGTTGCTATTTCTATCATTCGGGAAATAGGTCCGGTGATAACTGCATTGATTTGTGCAGGAAAAATCGGTTCAAGCATTGGTGCGGAATTGGGTTCGATGAAGGTCACCGAACAAATTGATGCCATGGAGGTTTCGGGCACTAATCCATTCAAATTTCTTGTCGCAACCAGAATTATAGCTACTACATTAATGCTGCCGCTATTGGTCATCCTGTCAGATGCTATAGGGATATTCGGATCATACCTGGCTGTTAATATCAAGGACACCGTGAGCTTCACTTTATTCTTCAATCAGGTCTTCGATTCGCTTTCATTTAGTGACGTTATCCCGGCTATCATTAAAACCTTCTTTTTTGGTTTTGCAATAGGGCTCATTGGTTGTTATAAAGGGTATCACTCTGATAAAGGAACGCAGGGCGTAGGACGATCCGCTAATTCAGCAGTTGTTGTAGCTTCCTTGCTGGTTTTTGTTCTTGATTTGATTGCCGTTCAAATAGCAGACTTATTTTATGAATTATAAGGAAACCGATATTGAAACTGCAACTCAGGAAAATGCTGATGGATGGCAAGTTCCGGCTGTTGAGATCATTGACCTTAAAAAGTCATTCGGGAATAATCACGTACTGAAAGGATTTAACCTTTCCATTAAGCAAGGTGAAAATGTAGCGGTACTCGGCAAATCCGGAAGTGGCAAATCCGTACTCATCAAATGCATTGTAGGTTTGATTAAACCTGATTCGGGTCAAATCAAGGTTTTTGGCAGGGATGTGGTCAACCTGAATCGGCAGGAACTGGATGAGGTGAGAAGCAAGATCGGATTTCTTTTCCAAAGCAATGCATTGTATGATTCGCTGACCGTAAGAGAAAATCTTGAGTTTCCGATGAGACGGTTGAGAATCAAAAAAACCAAAGCAGAAGTAGATCAGATGGTGCATGAAGCTTTAACAAGCGTTGGTTTACCCGATGTGCAGGAGCTTATGCCAGCATCACTGTCGGGAGGCATGAAGAAGCGAGTGGGAGTTGCACGCACACTAATTCTGCAGCCTGATATCATATTATATGATGAGCCGACCTCCGGTTTAGACCCCATTACAAGCAGGGAAATAGCAAATTTGATGAACGATGTGCATCGGAAATACAAAACATCTTCCATTATCATTTCGCACGACATGAGCTGCATTAAGCGTACTGCTCAGCGAATCGTTTTGTTAAATGATGGAATTGATTACCTGCATGGAAACTATGAGGAATTGAAAAACTCAACAGATGAAATAGTAAATTCATTCTTTTTATAGACATGGAACAAAATTTTAAAAATATTCGACTTGGTGTATTTGTAATTATCGGGACCTTGTTCCTTGTAATGGCTTTATATTTTATTGGAAACAATCAGAATTTGTTTGGTTCCAATTTTACCGTTCATGCAGTCTTTAAAAATGTGAGCGGGCTTCAAAAGGGAAATAACGTTCGCTTTTCAGGGATCAATGTTGGCACGGTTCGGGACATAGAAATGATCAATGACACTTCCATATTGGTGAGTTTTATTCTAAAAGAAGAAATGAACCAATTTATACGGCGAGATGCCATTGCATCACTCGGGACGGATGGCCTCCTGGGCAACCGGATAATAAATATTATTCCCGGAGATGGCGGTGATCGGCTTATAAATGGCGGTGACACCCTGAAGGTATACCATGGAATTGATGAGGATGAAATGTTTAGCCTGCTGGAACGAACCAACTACAACGTAGCTGTGATTACCAATAGTTTAGTTGATATTTTGAAAGACGTACAAGAGGGGAAAGGTACGGTTGGCCGCCTGATTTCCGATTCCACCCTGGCAAATGACATCAATGAGACAGTCAGCAATCTCAATACATCAAGCAAGCGGGCCGTTGAAATACTGGATGAACTAGATAAGAATATTGCCAATGTGAGTGAAGGAAAAGGGACTGTGGGTATGCTCTTGAATGATACAACACTGGCCAACAACATCAACCGGATTTTTGAAGAAATACATGCAAGCACAAGTAATGTTGAGGAGATATCCCGGGATATCAGGGAGTTAGTCACTCAAGTCCAAAGTGGCCCTGGTCTGACCGGAAGTATTATAACTGATTCTACCATGGTATATAGCCTGGAGGAAAGCCTTGAAAACATAAGGCAAGGTACAGAGTCATTCAACGAAAACATGGAAGCAATGAAGCATCACTTCTTGTTCAGAGGTTACTTTAAAAAGTTAGAGAAAGAAGAGAAGAAGAATTAACCTATCCCGATAGAGCTACACGCCAAAGCACTAGAAGCAAGCCGATCATAAAGATGGCGGTGAAGATGAGTTTATTATGGCGGGCAAGCCAAAGTGGCAAATAGATATCAAAGTTCGCTTTTTCCGAACTCGAATACTTCCTGGCTAAAACAGTAAGCGGGCAAAACATTTTGAAAAGCAAGAGAACCAGTCCTTCTGCCAGAACTGCAGCTATGCATATCCAGGTGATTATATTAACTTTATCCACCAAGCCACTGTAAACCACATAGAAAATCACTGCGACAAAGAAGAACCATATGATAGTATGAACACCTTTGATGATTTGCAATTTCCTATTCTTTAGGGTTTGAATATGACTCATTTCAATTTTGTATGGCTCAGGTCATTCATGACTGGAGAGCCTCAAGCTGTTTTTCATTTCTTCCATATTGCTTTCAAGTTTCGGCCATACGAGTTGCTCAATATCTCTTTCTGAATGCCGATCGAAATTCCCATGCATTTCGATAATTATATGACTGGCATACTGACTTACTGATTTGAAATCACCGAGGTTCTCTTTTACCCCGAGTAAGATTAGGGATTCGGATTTTAAATATTTACCAAGCTGCACGTCCACTTTTCGAAGGAAACTTTCCATTCGTGCCTGATCGATTTTGGATTCTTCATCGTTGTAAAAGGAGTGAGGGGCTTTTCTACTCACCTGAAATTCATCTTCCATCTTCAATGGAAAATGGGAGTCTTTTATCTCCAGCACTGAATTATCCATACCTTTGAATAGTCTTGTTTCGTTTTTGCTCAATGCAAGTACATAGTACCGGATCATCTTTTCATAGGTCTCCAATATTTCTGAAACTTCAAATGAGGTGGCCACTCTAACTTTATCACTGACAGGAAAAGGGAATGACACGATTTCATGAAAACTTTCTGTTACGTATATCCCCACTCCGAGTGATGAGTGATTTAGATCAATTTGTTGAATAAGCTCCTTTATTTTGTTAATCAGTTTTTTGCTCTTTATTTCATCGTAGTTTTTCCGAAGTGTATCCGAGACTTCTTTGATAGCATTTTTGATCTTAAGCTGAATTTGCTCCTTAGCTGCGAAGGATTTCACGTCTGTCCCAAGGACAATGGTAATAGAGGGAGATCCGGTTTGAGCTTCCAGTTTTTTAAGGGTGGCTTTGTTAAGTTTTTTCATAATTTATAGCATTCAAAGAATACCAAAAGTACGAGGTATTGAAACTTTATAAAAGGCAAATAATCAGTTATTCCCATGACAGAAGTCATTTGATCTGGGTCAAACAGCAGGCATATCTGACAATTAGTTAAACACTATGGATTCAAATCCATAGGTTGATTTCCGACTAAAGTCTTGGGTATGGCTAAAGCCTCATTCCAAAATAAAATTATCTGACACATTGGGCTCACTGCCATGATATGACAAATATTCATCAACTATTTCTTATGTCAGAGTCCCTGTGCTTCACCCACTATATCCAATTGACCAAAGAATTTTGTCCATGTGAAGAATGAAAAAGGTACTAATGATTCTGTAAAATAGAGGATTGGAATACTTAAAGGAAGGTCGATGCTTGTGGGACTAGGTACAAGTACCTAGTCCCCACAAGATCTTTTCAACCAGCTATGGAAAGAAAGACTTATTATCAATCTTTCTTAAACAATTATAATGTGATTATTTGAACAACTCAATTAATTTGGACGAATAAATCAAATTATTCGATTAACAAGCTCAATTGATAGACGAGTGAATTACCTGCGTTTCTTGAAGTTGCCAGGTTTACTCTTTTGTTTCTTATCATGAAACGCTCCTTTGTAGGTAGGGTCTTCTTTTTTCTTTCGATAGTCTATTTCTCGTAGCATTGTTTGCTTTTCCTCGAATGGAGTTTTTTCTATTGTAACCCCATCAGGGATTGCATTGAAAGTTATACTTTTTCCAATTATTTTTTCTATTTCTCCTATATGATATTTTTCTGCCTCATTTACGAAGGTTAGTGCTATGCCATTATTTTTAGCCCTGCCTGTTCTGCCAATTCTATGTACATAATCTTCATAGATAAGCGGAACATCAAAATTAATCACATGACTTATCAGGCTAACGTCTATTCCTCTCGCCACTACATCAGTAGCCACTAATATTTTAACTTCCCCATTTTTAAAAGCATTGATAGAATTTAGTCGGGTATTTTGTGCTTTGTTACCATGAATTACTTTCACAGAGTGAGTGATTTTTCTATCTATAAATTTATATACATTGTCCGCAGTAGTTTTTGTTTTCACAAAAATCATCACTCTGGAAAATTCTTCTTTGGCTAAAAGAAACCCAAGTAAATTGATTTTACTTTTAAAATTAGGCACCTCATACATCTTTTGGTCTATTGCTTCCACCGTGGAAGCCTGGGGTGATACTTCTGCTGTCATCGGAAATTCCAAAAACTCTTCTGAAAGCTTTAGCACAGGTTCAGGCATGGTGGCAGAAAACAGCAGGTTTTGTCTTTTTACCGGAATGATTTCCAAAATTTGCCTGATTTGAGGCATAAAACCCATATCCATCATCTTATCAGCTTCATCTATTATTAGTGTGTTGATCTGCTTGGTATGAATGATGCCCCTTTTATAGATGTCCATAAACCGACCTGGAGTTGCTGTTAAGATATCTATACCCTTTTCGATTTCCTCTATTTGTATTTTGGCACCAGTCCCGCCATAAATTACTGCATGTCTGATATCGGTATAAGAAGTGTATTTTTCAATGTTTTGGTCTATTTGTATTGCCAATTCACGAGTAGGAGCCAAAATAAGTGCCCTCAGGCTATTCCCCTGTGCATATTTCAATTTCATGAGTAGCGGCAAAACAAATGCAGCGGTTTTACCAGTACCTGTTTGAGCGATTCCGAGTACATCATGGCCTGCTAATACTAAAGGGATGGCTTTTTTTTGGATTGGAGTAGGATCATCATAGCCAGCATCATTAATAGCGTTTAAAATTTGCTTGTTTAGTTTCAATTCTTGAAAACTATTGATGATATCAGCCATAAGGTGTTGAAGATAATTTTTGGCAAGTTAGATTTGCATACAATATAATCCAATTTTATTGCAAGCAAGAAAATATGAAGCCGATCCTAATTAAGAATGCCAGACTAGTAAATGAAGGAAAAATAGTTGAATCTGATGTGCTTATCTCAGGACAATTTATTCACAAAATTGGTCGTGATATATCCATTGAAACAGCTATAGTGATTGATGCCAATGGAAAATTTCTGATACCCGGAGCAATAGACGATCAGGTGCATTTCCGTGAACCTGGGCTCACTCATAAGGCAGAAATTTATACAGAAAGCAAAGCCGCTGTAGCAGGGGGCATCACTTCTTTTATGGAAATGCCAAATACAATTCCTAATACTCTCACCCAAGAATTACTGGAAAATAAATATCAGATTGCGACACGCAATTCTTTGGCTAATTATTCATTCTACATGGGTGTGTCAAATAATAATCTGGAAGAAGTATTGAAAACGGATAAAAATAATGTCTGTGGAATAAAGGTATTTATGGGATCATCAACAGGTAATATGTTGGTGGATGATGAGTCCACGATCGAAAACCTGTTTTCCAGGGCAGAGATGTTGGTAGCTGCTCATTGTGAGGATGAAAGCACTATCAAGGCCAATATTGAAAAATACAAAGAAAAATATGGCGAGGACATTCCATTTAACATGCATCCGCAGATCAGGAGTGATGAAGCTTGTTATATTTCATCATCCAGAGCAGTATCATTGGCTAAAAAACATGGAACAAAATTTCATGTGTTGCACATTTCTACTGAGATTGAGACGGGTCTTTTTGACAATAGCATTGCATTAAAGGACAAAAAAGTAACTGCCGAAGCTTGTATCCATCACCTTTGGTTTTCTGATGAGGATTATGATGAAAAAGGCTCGTTTATTAAATGGAATCCTGCTGTCAAGAAGCCAAACGATCGCACGGCTGTTTTGAAGGCAGTGCTGGATGATCGAATTGATGTGATTGCTACAGACCATGCTCCACATACATTATCAGAGAAACAAAACAAATATCTGACAGCTCCGTCAGGAGGACCACTTGTTCAGCATGCTATTCCCGCTATGATGGAATTCTATCTGGATGGAAAGATTTCCATTGAGAAAATAGTGGAGAAAATGAGTCACAATCCTGCCATTTTATTTGAAATAGAAAAAAGAGGCTACATCAGAGAAGGCTATTATGCTGATCTGGTGCTAATTGACATTAATGATCCGTGGACTGTTACTAAGGAAAATATTTACTACAAATGTGGATGGAGCCCATTTGAAAATCAACGATTCAGAAGTACAATTACCGATACTTTTGTTTCAGGTCACCATGCATATCATGCAGGAGAATTTGACGAGTCTTTGAAGGGAAAACGCCTGATGTTTGATAGAAAATAATTTAAGGTTTTAGTTTGAATTATAATTAAGTACTTTCTAAATTTGCACTCCATTTGGAAATATGGTGATTGTAGTTCAGTTGGTTAGAACGCCTGATTGTGGTTCAGGAGGTCGCCGGTTCGAGTCCGGTCTTTCACCCAAACAAAAGATAAGGTGTTTCAAGTTAATTGAGATACCTTTTTGTTTTTTAGCCCATTCTGATTGTGAGTACACAAAATAGATCCCCTTTAGAAATCAAATTTTCATTAGGGCTTCCCAGAATCCCATGCGTTCCCCTTCGTCTTTTACGATGAAAAATGGCACATCATCATCGTATTTAATCAGATCAAGCGCAGTACTACCTTTTATGAAAGCGGCAGCTGGAGTTCTGCCTCTGGCACCAAGGAAAATCAAATCCGCACCGTTTTCTTTAGCGGTTTCGTAAATGTTGTCAAAGGGCTTGCTGTCATCATCCAGGGTGAATATTATTTCAAATTGAGAGGCATCAAACCCGTGTTCTCTAAGGAACATTTTATATTCCTTTTCTGCATTTTTATGTAGGATTGCGCCAAACTCTTCATAGGTTTTGCCAGAGGTTGAGTATCCGGTATGTACATAAAAGACATGTTGTAAAATTATCTGTGCATCAGATTTTCCTTTTATGGTAAGAGCCTGCTTGATGGACATTTTAGACCCAATAGAAAAGTCAATGGGTACAAGTAATTTCTTGAAAGCATAGTCTTCCATTGCAGGTACCAGTAAAACCGAACAAAGTGCTTTGTTGGTAATTGCCATTGCATTTTTTGCTGATGACAGGGATTTTTTCTTTTTGCCCAGAATAATCAACTCCATACGGTGTAGTCCAGCCCAGCTAATGGTAGTATCTACAACATTTCCACTTTCAATATTTACGGTAGTTTCCGCTTTGGCGGTAAAACTTTCTTGAACTTCCTGCTCAATTTTTGCCTTTTTAGAGTCGATATCTGAATCTGATATGTGAAGAAAATCTACCTTTATACTTTCCATTATTTCTGCCAAAAGGGAAGCATACTTTATCACTGATTTATCCATTTCGGTTAAATCAACACAGACCAAAATTCTTTTCAACTCTTGCATTTAGTAACTGGTTTTATTGGGGCATCAAGGTAGAAAAAATAATTGTATTTCCCTACAAAAATAATTTGAATGGATTGAATATGTCTTTTGCTTAGAAAGAAATTACACTGATTTTCTTTATTTAAGACAAATACCTTTTATGCCATTTTTGAAAAACATAAAGAGCCCAAACTTTAGCATGTGCATCTCCCGGATTTATAGAATGAAGCTTTTTTCGGAGTTGCGATAAGGTTTCAGGATTGAAAATATTTTGCGCTATCAAATAATCCTGATCAAATACATATTTGTCCACTTCTGATTTTAGCCCTTTTTTTAACCAATCAAGTAGCGGTACTTCAAACCCTTTTTTGGGACGTTTGTAGAGCTGCTTAGGTAAAATGTGTCTGAAGGCATCTTGCAGTATTTTTTTGCGCATGCTCTGATTTATTTTTTGCTCAGGGGGTATGTGAAACGCAAAATCAACCACATTATGATCGAGAAATGGAACCCTCACTTCCAGGCTATTGGCCATAGACATCAGGTCAACTTTTTGGAGCATGTCATTGGGTAGCACAAGTCTGGTATCGGTTCGTAAAAAGTCGTTGAAATCCCTATAGGAAACCATGTCTCTAAGCCAATCATTTATGGTTTCTTGTCTGAATTTGTGGAAGTCTGAATGATCGAATTTCAGCAACCTGTTTACTTCTGATTGGTTAGAAATGGTTGCCCAAAACCAATACCTTTCGGCTGGAGTCATTTTTATCCCTTCACCAAATTTTACAATCTGTCGCATTAAGTTACTTAGCTTGCCAGAGCGAGACTTGGGCATAGCTTTTGCCAAAGGATAGAGAACAGGGATCAACTGATTTAGCATTCCAGTTTCCTGAGACCTGAGCCACGCACTGTGTTTGTTGTACCCCGAAAAGATCTCGTCAGCACCATCTCCGGAGAGCGCAACAGTTACATGCTTTCTGGTTTCGTTACACAATATATACACAGGTATAGCTGAGGAGTCAGCAAATGGCTCGTCGATGTAGTCGATGATCTCTCCAATATTGGCATACAGATCATCTTGAGAAAGGGAAAATACCGTGTGGTTGGTTTTGAATTTATCTGCTACCAATTGAGCATAACTGGTCTCATCAAAATAGGGAGCATCTTTATACCCAATCGAAAAAGTATTCAAAGAAGGCACATGGCTGCTGGCAAGCGCAGTGATGACAGAAGAATCTATGCCACCACTTAAAAATGCACCAATGGGCACATCAGATACCAACCTGTTTTGTACCGATTGATCCAGTAATTTTACCAGTTCATTTTTGTTGACTTCAAAATCGGGCTTGTATGCCTGATGGTCAGGCTTTGGAATCTCGTAGTATTTTTCAAAAGTTGCTTTACCATCTTTAATGTGAACGGATTCTCCCGGTATCAATTTTTTCACACCCTTCAAAATCGACAAAGGAGCAGGGATATAATTGAGCTGAAGATAAATGTTCAGGGCGGAGTAGTCCAACTGCCAATCGCTGCTGTATTTCATCAGAGACTTAAGCTCAGATGAAAACAAAAACTTGTCTTCATCCTGATAGTACAACAAGGGCTTGATGCCTAGTCTGTCACGGACGATAAAAGTGGACTTGTCACGGGTATCATAAATGGCAAAAGCAAAAAAACCATTCAGCTTATTGAGACAGGATTTTCCTTCGTGGGTATAAAGCTGCAACAGCACTTCAGTATCGGTATTCGAATAGAATTTCACTCCTTTGGCTTCCAGCCCCTGCCGCAATTCTTTGTAGTTATAAATTTCCCCATTAAATGAAATGACAAAACGACCTTCGGGTACTTTCATGGGCTGATGTCCCATTGGGCTGGTGTCGATAATGGACAACCTCCGATGGCCCAGTCCTGTAAAGTAGTCGTCGTAAGTGCCGTGATCGTCCGGCCCTCTTTTTGAAAGTGCAACAGTAGCACTCTCCAGGTTGGTCATATTGAACCTACCAATTTCATTAAATGCTACTATTCCTGTTATCCCACACACGGCGATATGCTATTGCGTTTTACAATGTTTTTTGCAAGATAACAACACCTTGCTGTTCTCTTGATTTTGATAAGCGAAATAAATGGAAATTTCTGCACATGTAAGTTCAATTAGTGAACCTGCTACACTTGACTGGACAGTAAGTGTAACTACGGGGAATTAATCTGCCTGCTGAAGTCAGGCTCAGTTGGCTAGAGCGCTTGGCTGGCAGCCAGGAGGTCATCGGTTCGAATCCGATATTCTCCACTAAACCAATCACATAAATACTACAGTGTTTATGTGATTGGTTTTTTTAATGTACATCTTCTTCAGGAAGGAAAATTGTAATTTTCAAAGAACTTTTATTCGACTTGTCCCCAATTCTGTCAAAACACAATTTTCTTGTCTGGAGATTTTATACAAAAGCTTTCTTGTAATCTAAAATTTCTACTGTAGTTTGTATTATTCAAAGAAGGGCAAAGCAATAGGCACTTTAAACACATTGTTGTTTGCACCTGATTTGCCATCAGGTTGTTTAAGAATTAAGCAATTTCTACCAAAATAATGTTCGAATATTAATGGAACGAATAGTAATATTTGGGAAATTGGATGCGTTAGATGAAAAAAAGTAATTTGGCTAGACTCTAAATGTATCTCTGTCTGGTGTCCAACCCTGCCTCTGCCAATACGTCCTCAGTAAACATCAAAAACTGACAAATTATATTGTAACTATTGAAAATACCGTCCAGATCAATAGTATCAATATCATTAAAAGATGGTACTCCATCATTATTTTCAGGATAACGAAATGCCTGTGCCTTACTATCTAAATCCATTAACTTATGTTTAAGATTATTTGTGGACTTTAAATATTTCTCAACCTCCTTTTTAATATGTGGTGAGACAAAGTCAAAGCTTACAATTTGATTTAATTGACTACTGAATATTTCAAATAAGGAATCAAGATTGTGCCTTTTTTCGGAGGATAGCTTTTCATACTTTCGATTAACGCCATTAATTTTTTCGAAGTAGAAAATGTTCATCTTGAGCCCAAGTTCAATTGAGTGTCTCAGTAAATTAAGCAATGGAAATACAACTAATGTGAGTTCCATTTTATTAGAGTTCACACTGCTAATTAAAAAGTCAACAGTTACCTTATACTTATAGAAATATTTAGGCCAACTCACTTCGTTTCTGATATCTAACCGTAATTCCTTTGTAATCATAATTTCTATGTAGTTAATAGACATTATCACGGTTGATTGTGCATAGAGAGATTACAAGATTTTTTTCTCCAAAATTAGCAATGAATTGGCGGTTTTTTTAAGAGCAAAATTCTCCATAATAAATCAACCGTGATAATGTCTAATGTATAAAAATGGAGTAAAGCTCCCGAATTACTCCTTCTTGTTTCTATTTGCCTCATATGCCACCCCATCAATAAATCCATTTCGATATCCTTGCCCACTTTTTTCATATTTAGCAGAATTTTGATCTGCATATTTTTCTGCTGTTTCGACAATTTCAGTAGTAGACTTCCTATATATGCCATGATCAATTGAAAGAAAAGCGCCAAGACTTAGCACGTACTTCAATAGTGATTCTATCCTATAATCGCTTCGAGCTTTTTCAATATCAATAATAGTAGATCTATTAGTAATGCCCGCCTCATGCATTATTTTGTCTTGACTTCTACCTAATTTTTTGCGAAACGACAACAATTCTTTTGCTATCTGTAATTTTTGTTCTTGTATATTCATGCTCAAATATACATATAGCATGTTAAACGTTTGTTATCTTACACGTGTATTCAGTTAAATGCTTAAATCCTCCCAATATTCATTGCCTTGTTTATCAATATCCCCAAATTTTCATTCTTGTTCCTACATCATTCTTTTTATTTTATTCTTCAATAAAAATTGTAGCTCATTTGGTGCTTTGTATTAAAGACTATATTATCTAATTTTATATAGCCAATATAAGCCATGACGAATTATTCTCATACTCTTATTTTACCTTTAAAAATTGCTATGAAAAATTTCATGTTTTTGTTTTTTATATTTCTACAATCATGTAGTGTTTTAAAATTTGATGCAGCAAGATATGCTGGCGTTTGGATATTCACTTTAGTCTTAGGATTAATCGGATTACTTTTCATGATGTTTAAAAAGAAGAATTAACAGATAATAATCATATTCAATTTTCCTTGAACTACTTCATTTTTAAAATCTATATATAAATGAGTTATAAAATTCTGACAGCATTTCTAATTCTTAGTGTGATATTAAACTCATGCACACAAACTGCTCAGGAGTATTATGATAGAGGAAAGGAAAAATCCAACTTAAAAAATTACGAAGGTGCAATAGCTGACTACAATAAAGCAATCGAGATTGATACCATGTATGGAAAAGCTTACAATAATAGAGGAGCGGCTAAATCTAAGCTGCAAGATTATAAAGGAGCAATCGCTGACCACAATAAAGCTATAGAGATTAATCCCAAACATTGGCAAGCTTATTTCAATATGGGAATGGTCAAATCTGATCTACAAGACTACAATGGTGCTATTGTTGACTACAGTAAAGCAATCGAGATCGATTCAATGTACAGTGATGCTTATTTAAACAGAGGAAATGCAAAATATGATTTACAAGATTACAATAATGCGATAGCTGATTTCACTAAAGTAATCGAGATTGATCCTCAAGATGCGAGGGCATATTTTAACATTGGAACGATTAGGTCTGACCTCCAAGATTACAAAAGTGCAATAGTTGAGTATAGCAGAGCAATCGAGATTGATCCCAAGTTTAGAGATGCTTATTTCAATAGAGGTATTGCTAAATATAACTTAAAAAATTACATTGATGCTACAGCTGATTATGACATGGCTCTAGGGGTTGACCCTGAGTTTAAAAATGCTTATCTCAATAGAGGTCTTGTGAAATACTATCTGCAAGATTATAAAGGTGCTATAATTGATTATAACAATGCTATAAAAATTGATTCTAAGTATGGAGATGCTTACATTAATAGAGGTATTGCTAAGATGGGTCTATCAGATGACAGAGGTTCTATAATCGATTTCAGTAAAGCCATTGAGCTTGATCCACAGTCAGGTATGGCTTATTATCATAGAGGAGTTGCAAAGGGTTACATAAAAGATTTCAGAGGAGCAATAACTGATTGCACTAAAACCATTGAACTTCTATCAAAATTTCAATACGCATATTATTATAGGGGTATATCAAAAATATTTTTAAAGCAACAAGAAAGTGGTTGTTTAGATTTATATAAAGCTCTAGAACTGGGAGATACAGATGCCTATGACGCCATTCAAGAATATTGTAAGAAATAGCAGTTTATTTTGGGTTCGATTCTAATTTGTTTATAAAAAATTCGAAACAAAAATATTAAATGTGAAATTGTAAGAATAGAACAATTCTTACAATTTCTTTTTCTCTGAATTGATCTTATTTCATTGTATATATATGGAAAATAGAAGTGAATGTTCTACAATTACCAAGCATGAAAATACGAACGGATTATTTGCCATATTCATTATTGCAAGAAGGACTTGATGTACTCATTGACAAAACCAATACTGTGTATGAATCTGAATATTGGGTTGAGTTTAAAGAGCGCCATAAGGATTATTGTGTAGGTGTAGTAGACCAACCAAATGACATAATTCATAACCAAGAAATAAAATTTACACTTGATGAGATATTAACTGTGCGAGGTTCAATGGAATGGAACATTGAGCACCTATATGTATCCTGTTCAAAAGAAGTGTATGACGGATTAGAGATTGGTTACTTCCGCAATCAAGTTACAGTAGCACCTTTTCACTATGGCCGTTTCTTTTACTCCGTTAATGAAATAGATAAGATTAAACACAAAATTGAGACTGTTGAAATATCATTGAAGTCTTTGCTGGAATTGGATAGAACACCTGAGTCCTATTTAGAGCTTTTTGGTTATTGTGGCTTTCTAAGGAATACTTCTGGTGGCTTTGATGAATTAACCGATGAGGACATTATTCATAAGGATAGAAGTGTTTTTCCTTGTTTTTATGAATTGGAATAGTATCAACCAGATTTCATTATAATAGGTACTGAATCGCGATGGATGATCGCTAAATCACTCCTAAGCAACCCCAAACACCCCCATCATTTTCTACTACATATAAGACGCCAAGACATTACCCGAAAGCCTATTCAAATTAATTTCAATGGCTTTTAGGGCAAATTGTAGCTGCATCAAAGTCAATTCGCTATTGAGTAAGCTGGTTTGAGTCAATCTAAAATCATACCCATTGATGGCCCCTTTTTTTAATTGCACCCGGGCAGTTTCATACACTTTGGTCATTTCTTCTACATTGCTTTTGGCCAAGGCTATTTGAGTACCAATAGAGTTGAATTCATTATAAAAATTCAGCACATCAGCATTAATTTGTTGGTTAACCTGTTGTTTGGTAAGTGTTGTGTTTTCAGTAACGATTTCAGTATTTTTTATTTCACGATTAATGGCACCACCGTTGTACAAATTAAAACTGATGCTGACACCTATGGTTGGTCCGTAATTTTGATTGGAGTTGGAAAACCCCACTGCAGCAGTAGATTTTGAGTATTGATACCCCGTAAACAGATCAATTTTTGGATAGCGATTTGCTTTTATCATTCGCAATTCTGTTTCGGCAATGAGTTCTTGTAGGCGCTGTTGCGCCAATTGATTGTTTGCTTCATCCACTTGTTGTAGCAAGGCTTCTTTTGTGGGAATCTCTAATATCTCAAACTCATTGTCTGCCATAGAAATTTCCTTTTCCAACTCATTGTTTAAAACATAGTTGAGGTCAATTTTAAGTGCTTGTATCGTGTTTTGTTGCGCCAATAATCGAATGCTATCTGTTTGGTAATCGACCAATGCCTGACCATAATCCATTGCTTTTCCTACACCAACATCTTTTCGTTTCTTCTCCAACGTCAACCGGAATAATGAAATGGACAGGGACTGCTGATAATTTTTCAGTAGTTGTTGCTCATACATCAGTTGATGATAAGCTGTAACAATATCAGAAACGGTCTGTTCTATGTAAAACTTAGAGTTGAGCTGACCCAATTCCTCCAAATAAGCCAATTGATTGCGTCTGGCGTAAACGTAGAACCCATTAAAAACCGTCCAATTCACCAAAGCTGATAAATTAAGATTTGTATTTTTAGCGTTGTTTCCCTGACGTATCGTTCCGTCAGCAAATTTTTGTTTGGTATTGTTTAAGGAGTTGGAATAAGTTCCATTTAAATCAACTGTGGGCAATATTCCTGTATTGCCTGTTACATTGTTGTTGGTGGCAATTTGCGCTTCATTTTTTACAATTCTGATTTGGTAATTGTTAACCAATGCGGTATTTATCATCTCTTCGAGAGATTGAGCCGAACCAGTGTTCACAGTAAAAACCGTAATTATTGCTATTATATTAATTGAAATCCGCTTCATCTATTATTTTGTTCTCCTTACTTGCGATGTATGAGTATAATGCTGGTATTACGTAGAGCGTAAGAATTAAAGAAAGCAACAGTCCTCCAATAATGGACAGCCCCATAGGGATTCTACTGGTCGAAGAATCTCCCAACGCCAATGCGATGGGCAATGCTCCTAAAACAGTAGATAAACTGGTCATTAAAATTGGCCTGAACCGTTGTGATGCTGCTTGAAAAGCGGCTTCCTTTAACGACATACCTGCATCTCTTTTTTGGTTGGCAAATTCTACTATTAAAATCCCATTTTTAGTAACAATCCCAATTAGTACTATCATTCCAATTTGACTGAAAATATTCAGGGTTTGATCAAAAGCCCAAAGTGTAATAATGGCTCCTGCCAAAGCCAGAGGTACTGTAATCATAATGGTTAACGGATCTTTGAAACTTTCAAACTGAGCAGCCAGCGTTAAGTAAACCAAAATCAATGCGAAAATAAAAATGAGCAGTGTGCTGTTCGAGCTTTCTGCAAAATCAGAAGCACTTCCTGTGAGTTCGGTGCTAAACGATTCGTCTAAAACGGATGCTGCTATTGCCCTCATTTCATCGATTCCATCGCCAATGGTGTAGCCGGGTGTCATAGCAGCCTGCACGGTTGCGGATGTATATCTGTTGTATCTAAGTAATGATGGGGGACGACTTTGAAAACCAATGTCAATCAGGTTTTCAAGTGTTACCATTTCGTTGTTTTTATTGCGGACAGCAATGTTGTTTAAGTCCAATGGTTCATTTTTTCTGTCTTTTTTTGCTTCTACGATCACATAGTATTGTTTGCCGTCTTTCATAAAATATCCCAATCGTTGCTCGCTTAAAAATGTTTGCAGTGTTTGGGCAATATCATCAATGCTAACCCCCATTAGCAATGCTTTGTTTCGGTTGATGGATACCGTTATTTCGGGTTTGTTGAATTTCAAATCTACCTGAGAAACAGAAAAGACAGGGCTGTTTTGTACGCTATCCATAAATATGGGAAGCACTGCTTTTAAGCGTTCTAAATCCGGAGCTTGCAATACAAATTGCACAGGTAAACTACTACTGCTTCCTCCTCCTGTTTTTATTGTTTGTTCCTGGACTACATACGATTTGGCAAAAGTCAAAGCGTTTAATCTCTGTGTAATTTCGTTGGCCAAATCATCTTGCGATTTCTCTCTTTTGCCTGGTTCAGACAGGGTTATTCTGATATAGGATGAGTTTACAGCTGTAGAAGCCCTAAAGGTTGGCGCAGTTACTCCTAATAAAAAAGTCTTTTCAGTAACAGTATCCATCATTTGCATTAATTCTAATGCATAATTATCCATCGCTTCATAAGAAGTTCCTTCCGGTGCAGTAGAAAGTATTCTTAACTGGCTCTTATCTTCTAAAGGGGCAAGCTCCGATTTTAATTCATTGCCCACCAAAAATATGCTTCCTAACATTAAGAAAAAGATAGGGAATGCCAGCCATCTTTTATCCATGAAGCTTTTTAAAGAACGGGTATAACCTTCAATAGATAAGTTGACAATTCTACCAAAAACACGCATCAAAGCGTTTTCTCTCCTACTTTTCTTCAACATTCTGGAGCTCATCATTGGCGTTAATGATAAGGTGATAAAAGTAGAAATAACAATAGCTCCTACTACAACCATTGCAAATTCCTGAAACAATTGGCCTGTCAAACCCGGCATAAAGAAGATGGGCAAAAACACACAAACCAAAGTGATAGATGTCGCTAAAACAGCAAAAAACACTTCTCTTGAGCCTTCAAAAGCAGCTTTCATTGGGTGC
The DNA here is from genome assembly GCF_040151475.1 of Reichenbachiella sp. MALMAid0571. Classification (NCBI taxonomy): domain Bacteria; kingdom Pseudomonadati; phylum Bacteroidota; class Cytophagia; order Cytophagales; family Reichenbachiellaceae; genus Reichenbachiella; species Reichenbachiella sp. MALMAid0571. The sequence goes on from NZ_JBDKWG010000138.1 coordinate 41,555, forward strand.
ATTCCGTTTTCTACTTTGTTGTAAATGTTTTCCATGACAACAATGGCATCATCTACCACCAAGCCTGTGGCCAATACCAATCCTAAAAGGGATAAAATGTTGATTGAAAAACCTGCTGCATACAATATACCAAAGCTTCCTATCAATGCGATGGGGATTAAAACGATAGGGATGAGGGTTGTTCGCCAGTTTCTTAAAAAGAAGAAAATAACCATCAGCACGAGTATAAAGGCTAACAAAATAGTTGTTTTTACTTCACTGATGGCTTTGCGAATGGAAACAGTTTTATCCAGTGCTACATTCAATTGAATGTCTTCCGGTAAATCCTTTTTCATTAGTTCTATTCTTCTAAAGGCCTCATCAATGATGTCAATATAATTGGAGCCAGGCTGTGGTTGTAAGGCAATCCCAACCATTGGTATTATACCGTTTCCTCTTAATATTGTTCTCTCTGCTTCTGCTCCTAAATGGGCTGTTCCTATATCCTTTAAGCGAATTAGCGTGTTGTTTTCTTCTCGAATAATTAAATTTTCAAATTCTTCCGGAGTATATAATCGACCAATGGTACGAACGGTTAATTCTGTTTCTGTTCCTTCAACTAATCCAGAAGGTAATTCCACGTTTTGTATATTTAGTGCGGTTTGTATATCGATAGGAGTGATTTTTAGCTCACGCATTTTTGTAGGATCTAATTCTAAACGCATGGCATATTTTTTTTCTCCCCAAATACGAATACTACTCACTCCGGAAATCGTTTGCAATCGCTCTTTAAAAATATTGTTGCCAATTTGAGTCAGTTCCAACAATCCTCTTTTATCACTCTGAACTGTAATGGATAATATGGTTTCAGCGTTTGCATCAGCCTTATTTACTGTTGGTGGGTCAGCATCCGGTGGCAAAGATTTTATTGCCTTTGATACTTTGTCACGTACATCATTAGCAGCATTGTTCAAATCTATTTGAGGTAAAAACTCAACCGTAATGGTACTTCTGCCATCTGTACTGTTTGACGTTAAAGTTTTAACTCCATCAATACTATTGATTTGTTCTTCTAAAGGTTCGGTAATCTGAGACTCAATAATTTCGGCATTGGCTCCTACATAATTGGTTTCAACAGTAACTACCGGTGGGTCAACACTTGGATATTCCCTAACACTGAGTGAGGAATAACCAACAGCACCGAATAATACGATGACAATAGCAAATACTGTAGCTAAAACAGGTCTTTTTATACTTATTTCTGATAAAGTCATTTGCTACAATTATTTAATTGACTGGATTTCCAAATCCATTCCATCTTTAACAGCCAATAATCCAGTTGTTAAAACTGTGTCTCCGTCAAAAATACCCGATACAATATGCACCTTGTCAGCAGTTCTGTCGCCAATGACGACTACTTTTCTAACAGCTTTTCCGTTTTTATATACATATACGGTTTGTTCTGCAATAGAAGGAACAACAGCTTGTGTAGGGATCAATAAGGCATCATCAATCAAGTTGGTTGTAATCAATACTTCAGCAAAAGCACCGGGCATTATTGAGTTATTTTCTTTTCGCTCTAATAGTGCCCGCACATTAATAGTTCTGGTTTGAACATCTACTACTGGATTAACGGCATAAATTTTTGCTTCTAGTGTATCTTGTCCTACCAATACCAAAACAGTCTTTCCAATTTCTATGCTTTTGGAATGGGTTTGGGCTAAGTTGAAATCTACTTTGAGTTGCTTGTTTGCTGAAAGAGTAGTAATTAAATCGCCTTGTTTTAAAAAAGCCCCTTCGCTAAAGTCTCTCATGCCTAGTTGTCCGGAAAACGGAGCAGAAACGTTGGCCAAGCTGATATTAATTTGCAATTGTTGTAATTGAGATTTGAGTATTTCTATTTGAGACAGGGCATTGTCCACCTCTTCCTGACTACTTCCTTCAACAGACAACAACTCCTTTTTTCTGTCATAATCTTTTTGTGCAGCATCTAGTTCAGCATTCACTCCAACAAGCTGTGCTTTCCAACTCCTATCATCCAGACGAATTAACTTTTGTCCTTTCGCCACTTTTTCGCCTTCTTTAAAATAAATAGTTAATACCTGACCTGCCATTGGTGCCATTAATTCAACTTGCTCTTCAGCCATTAATTGGGCTGTAGTGAGCAACTCATTGGAAAAAGGCTGTGCTATTACTCTATAAGCTTCCACTTGTAAAGCACTGGCTACACCAGCTTTTGTTGCTGCCTCATTATTGTTACAAGATGTAGTGGCTAGGGTAATGGCAATAATGAAGGGTATGATTTTTTTCATTTAGTATTCCTTTTTAAATCTTTTAATTACGTACTCTGTTAGACGTTTATTGTTTATCCCTACTTGTCTTAAACTGTTTTTTCTGTACGTAAAATGTGAAACAGTAATCAATTATTCCTTAGCAAATTCCATATTGCGTTTCAATCCCGAAAATTCCTGTCGTTTTGTGCCACATATAAGATGCCAATAAACTACCGAAACCTGAATTTAGAATAAATTTAGTTGATTTTATCAGTTACTATGAATCCGTAATCTTCCATTGTTTTCTATTGCTGTGGTGCTAATTCCGATCTTTTTTGACATTGAGGTGATTGTTATCTCTGGATCATGAGCTAACAACTTCATTATTTTCTGTTCACTTACACCCAACTCTGTCCCAACCCTCCACTTAAACACCACAGTAAACAACCTATCCAAAAGAAATTCAAGTTTGGGTTTTCCAGTCAGGCATAGTTCATCTTTTATCCTACCAATGCCCGGCTCTACCATCTGTATGCGCTCAAATAGTCCGAATATTAAAAGATTTCGGTTATAGTTTTTGGTTATAAATTCTGAGAAGGGAATTGCACTGACCAGGCCGCCAGAAATACTCTAAAACCCGCTTTTGACAAAACTGAAGAATTGGCGAGTGCAATACTGAAAGCCAGGCATAGTTTTTCACAAACAGATCTTCTCTCAAGAGAGCTTCCTGATATTACAAGAAAACAGGCATTCGACATCCAACTGAAAATGTTGGATAAGGAGTTGGCTGATAATTTTCCGGGAGGAGATGTAATGGTGGAAGCAGAAATTGGTTTTAAAATAAAATAGGAATCTAAAATTGGTAAAATAAGTGCAATAACCTCATTTATTTATCATCAAAAAGGTGCCCTTTCGAGGCACCTTCTTGATTCAAACAAAATACTACGAGATATCTTATCTGTTGATAAGAATCCTTGTTGTTGTGGAATATTGTTTGGTACTTAATGATAAAAGGTACATGCCATTGTTTAGGCTACTAATATCAAGATTGTTGTGAATTAATGTCAGGTTATCAGATAACAAAAGCTGGCCATCCAGATTATACATTCTTATGGTCAACTCCTCATATCCTGGATTTTCTATTTTCAGCCAGTTTTTTGCCGGATTAGGATACACCTTGTATTCCAATGCGAAATCTTCTAATCCAGTCGCTATTCCATTGATAGTAAAACTTGCTGTCCGCTCCCCTTCATAATTGTCTTCATCAATAGTGACAACTACGCTATAAGTGCCAGCCTCTGAGGGTGCATCCACTAAACCATCGTAAGTGATGGTGTGGCTTAATCCGGCAGGATCGGTAGTTACTGTTGGCGTTTTGACAGACCCGTCTGCATCCTGTTCCAAGTCCGAAAGCGCAATCGTAGCAGTCGCTTTTGAAATGGTGAGTACACCATTTGCGGGCTGTATTTCATAATTAGCATCCGAACCTCCGGTCACCTCAATGGCATATTCTCCTACATTGCTGGTTGGCACAGCACTGGTACTAGCGATAGGTTTTTCAGCTAAATCAGCCTGCACATCACCATTAACAAAACCAGAATATTGAATAGTTAATTCAGGATTTTCTCCTCCAAAAACTCTCGACTTGTTATCAGCTGTAGCCGTCAATAGTGCTTTCTGGATGCTAAAAGTTTGCTGAACTGACTGTTCTTCGTATTCAGCATTGCCTGACTGAGATGCCTTCACAATAAAGCTTCCGGCTCCTCTCACTGTAATCATACTTCCCTGAAGAGTTACTGCATTACCTCCATCAATCAATTCAAAACTAACCTCTAGTTGGGATGTAGCTTCAGCTTGTAATGCAAACGATGAACTACCATAAGTTTTTTCTCCAATTGACTGAATAGTAATAGTCTGGCTCTTCATCTGATCAACTGTTACAGTCCAGTCTTGGGTATCTCCATTTTCTGCGGTTACCGTATAGACAACTGCAGAAGAAAAATCTCGTGCTACTCCTGAAACAGGGCTAACTGTAGATAGATCTGAAAGTGAAAGCTCAGGAGTCAAATTAGAAATGTTGGCTGATGAGCTGACCGTCAAAATTATGGTGTGATTGATTTCATCAATAACCGATTCCCCTATCTGCCCTACTACAGAGAATGTAACTATATCATTAGCTGTGCTAGGTGCTTTACTCACGGTAATAATAAACTCATCAGAAACAGAGCCTCCTCTACCGTCATTGGCAGTGAGTGTAATGGTACTTGTTCCCAAGCCTACTTCATCGATGTGAATTTGATTATTAGCAATCAATCCCACTGTCACAACTCCTGGATCACTACTGGATACCGTTATAGTAAGTTCATCTCCGTCTCCATCAGAAAACACACCTGTGTAATTTATTTGTGCATCTTCAAAACCCTCTATCACGCTGGGAAGATCCTCTATTGGATTCACAACTACCGGAGCTTCATTGACATCATTCACTACCACGCTGAACTCATCAGAAGTAGTAACACCTGACCCGTCATCGGCTGTAACAGTCACAATGGAAGTGCCAATGCCAACCTCTGTAATAGTAAGTATCGCCCCAGTATTGCTAACTGTCACAGCAGCGGTATTCGTGCTGGATACTTCATAGGTAAGTGCGTCACTATCCTGATCCACAAATACGGTACTTAAATCAATTTCTGTGATTTCAAAACCTTCATCCAATGACTGATCTGCAATTGGATTGGCAACTATTATACTTTCGTTTTCATTGAGAATAGTAACTGTAAAGGCTTTTTGGTATGTACCTCCATTACCATCATTCGTTTCAACTCTTATGGAATAACTTGACTGTGCTTCAAAGTCATAAACTGCTGCTGCTTTTAGCTCATTTTCATTGATGGAAAATGAGGCATTATCTGTATCCCCATCTCCGGTTGTCAGTACGTAGGTATAACTTTCTCCAGCATCCTGGTCAGTGGTTGTAAATAGCCCAATAATTTCACCAATATCATTGTTTTCAGCCACTTCATTAACACTCAGAAGTATATCAGTAGGTGCTTCAGGCACATCAGTCACTGATATGGTAAACTCTTGTTCATCTGCCAAATTACCATCGTCACTCATTACCACAATAGTATAACTGTCTTTCGTTTCGAAATCAAAATTTGAATCTACCAGCAATTGATCTCCCGAGATTGTAAATGACGTATGGTCATTATCACCTGATCCTGGTATTATGTCATAGGTGAAATTTCCTGACAATCCTTCTCCAAAAGTTGCAAAAGTTCCAACAAGCGTTCCAATACCTGTATTTTCGCTTACCTGTGTGCTACTTAATTCAATAGAAGTGATCTGAGCAGGCAAGTCATTTACATTTATGACAAATGCTTTTTCATGGGTCAACCCTCCCTGGTCGGTAGTTATTAGCTCCAGATTGTAAACTGATTTTGTTTCAAAATCTAACACCTCGGCAGTAACTAACTGATCACCATCAATGTCAAATGCATCATTATCTGTATTTCCTGCCTTAAGTGAGTATACATAAGCATCACCTGAATCTTCATCAATGGTAGTAAGTGATCCTACCACAGTACCTGTAGAAGAACTCTCATTAACAGTATTATTAGAAAGCTGGATATCCGTAGGAATTTCATTGACATCATTGAGGTTAATAGTTAGTTGCTTGGTAAATGTCCCTCCATTACCATCGTCAGTCATCACGTCCACCAACCACTCAGGTGAGTTCTCATAGTCGAGTGATTCTGTGGTCACTAATTCGTTTCCATTGATGATATCAAACAACTCATTATCGTTTGTTCCGGATACAAAGGTGTAAGTATGTGCATCAGCGAAGCTGGCATCTATCGTTGATAAAGTACCTACCAAAATACCTGAAGAGGCGTTTTCATCAATTATATTGTTTGATAAAAGAATATCAGTTGGTACGACCAATTTTTCAGTAATTGACACCTCCCAATCTTGCTCAGTACCATCTTCAGCGGTGACAGTATAAATAACTGCAGAGGTAAAATCCTGTTCTACTCCGGTATCAGGTGAAATAGATGCTTCTCTGGATATAGTTATTGTTGGCGTTATGGCAGAAAGGTCTGTTCCTGCTACTGCCTCTGCTGTCACTTTGTGTGTCCCAGTGAAAATCAACTCAGGTCCGTTGATTTCCACAAAAGTGAATGTACTGATATCATTCTCTGTGTAAGGCAAGTAATCTATCCCAATATTAGTGGTATAGTTGGTAGCGTTATCGACTTCATTTGCAGAATAGTTGCTAAAAGCAGAATTTTGGAAATGAAACTGTAATCCAGGAATATCATTTATATCACCATGAACATTGCTATTGCCAGTTAAGGTGACTGTAGCAGAATAGCCGTCTGCTGCCACATCTAATGTTGCAGTCAAACCTGAAGGAAGATTATTAATGTTATAGTCCACCCCATGAGTTAATACTCCCCCGGCATTAACAAAAGTGTCGTCCACAAGATATATCTTCGCAGCACCCTCTACTGAACCATTATTTGAGCTAGTTTCGGTAAAGCTTCCTAAATCCATTTCGTACTGATGAACACTAGCATCATTGCCTTCACCTCCACTAACTACAAACAGTCTATTACCGTTAGGGTGAATGACTAGGCTTGATGCGTAACCGATTTCACCACTCAGGTTTACAGGTGTGCCATTGATCGAAAGACCATTTGAAATGTCGAAAGGAGTATTAAGAATGTAGCTTACCGCAAATCCACTGGAGAGAATGAGTAAGTAACGTCCATCGGGAGAAATTACACCATCTGTAAGCCCTTCCAGTTCATCGGGACTATACGTAGTTTCAAAGGTGGCATTGGTGACGTCAAATGGTGTAGAGAGAGCAAACTGATGTATACCATCTCCTATTAGGTACATTTTTGTGCCATCAGAGCTTAATGTCATCCCATATCCACCATTGTAAGCATTCACATCCAACGAATTGCCAGTATAAGAAACTCCAGTGGTAATCTCGAAAGCAGTACTCAGGTTATATTCATATATGACATAAGAATCATCTCCCATCACATACATTTTTGAACCATCTCCAGAAAAAACAATGTCTTCCGGATATTCATCTTCTGGGGAAACATCAAAAGATCCATCAAAAGTAACTCCGGAAGTAATTTGGTATGGAGTAGAAAGACTGTACTGATGGATAGCCGAATTATCTCCACCGACAATGAACATTTTTGTTCCATTATTATTGAAGGCCATGCCAGCAGGATAGAATTCTTCATTGCTCACATCCAATGGGTCACCTGCGTTTTTAGCATATTCCATATTTAATCCATTGCCATAAAACAGGATCGGATGATTATCTCTAAAATCAACACTTCTTTCGCTACTTGCATTAATTGCATTGGCTACACTTACTGCTTCGCTAGTTACAAATGCCGAATTGTTAAAAGTAAATTCCAGTACCACATCATCAGCATCTTGATGATCAGCAGCATTTCCTGCTAGAGAAACTATGGCTGAATAACCATCTTCTGCAACATTCATTGTAGCAGTAAGTCCTGTAGGTAAGTTGCTAATTGAGTAGTCGGATCCGTAAGTCATTGTTCCGCCTGAGTTGGTGAACTGATCATCTGTTATTTCTACAGAGAGCATCCCTTCAACTTCCCCATTATTTAGACTAATTTCATTGAAACCATCTATTGATAAATCAAACTGGTAAACAAGATCATATTGCGCACCCAGCACCAACAGTCTCTTCCTATCCGGGCTTACAGCAAAATCCGTTGGCCCATAGTCAATATCATGAAAGTAGAAATTACCACTTTGTGAAATTCCTCCCGAAATATCATATGGAATGGATAGATCATATTGTGAAATGTAAGAAGCCCCAGGAAACGCACTATTTGATATAAAGATTTTTTTACCATCCTCAGACAACTGGATATCCGAATAGTTCCTGCCAGGTACAGCGGCTTCTATACCGTCATATGACACATCGGAAGTAACATCAAATGGTATTGCCAGCGTGTATTGAAAGATTTTGTCATTCGATGAGCCAATCATGTACATTTTTTTTCCATTGGGGCTGAAAGTGATTGCTGAAGGCTGGATGTCTTGTGCATTTAGCTGGTATTTTCCCTGATGCACTACTGTTGACGAAATATCAAACTCTGCGGACAAGCTGTATTGCTCTATTTCGTCTCCACTACCGTCCACAACATACATCACGGTTCCGTCCAGGTTAAAAACAAGATCACTTGGGGAACTCACCTCCTCTGATATATCAAAGGAATTGCCACTGTAGGTCACCCCTGATGACACATCAAAAGCAGTAACAAGATGGTATTCGAAAACCTGGCTATTTTCATAGCCAACATAGAACATTTTCATTCCATCATTGCTAAAAGCCATGCCTCCGGGGCTATCATCCTGCGAGGAAATATCGAATGATGCTACCATTGATGGTTTATTACCAGCAAGATCGAACGTGCTTCCATAAGTGATAGAAGGGCTGTTGTCTTTAAAGTCAATACCAATTGCGTTGCTGTAATTGATTGCATTGAAAACATCTGAAGCGGCACTTATGGTGAAAGCGGAGTTTTCAAACGTGAAAACTAAATCTGCAACATCATTGATATTTTGGTGAGCACTAACAGAACCAGAAAAAGTGAGTACTGCTGACAGACCATCTCCGGCAACCACAAGCTCAGGAGTCAACCCGGAAGGAACACCTGCAATTGAATAATCCACGCCGCTGGTAAGTGTGCTTCCGGCATTGGTAAATGTTTCATTGGTTATTGTGATCTCGATAGATCCACCGACCGAACCGTCATTATTGTATGATTCAAATAAACGGCCATCGTAAACTAGTGTACCATTGTCAACGAAGTTGATTCCTGTATTAATTACGAAGTTGCCATTGATAATGGTAGATGCATCACTGGAAGCGAATGCGCCATCGAGGAAGTTGATGACTAAGCTTGAAACGTCATCTGCATTTTGATGATCGTCAGCATTTCCGGAAAAAGACAAAGTACCTGTAAGACCATCGGAAGAGATATTAATGACTGAAGATAATCCTGAAGGCAATCCAGTAATGCTATAGTCACTATCCTGAGTTAAACTTCCATTTGCATGGGTGAACACATCACCATTCAGGTTGAAGGCAAAAGATCCACTTACTGAGCCGTCATTGGTAGCAGATTCTGTAAAACCGTTCAAACTGATTTCGTACTGGTTAATCTCATCACTTGCTCCCACAACAAACATTCGTGAACCATCAGGGCTGAAAACTAAATCGAGTGGTTGCAACTCTTGAGATCCTACATAAAATGAAGTACTGTTACTTACACCTCCAGTTATATCAAATGGAGATGTCAGGATTTGTTTATAAATACGGTCGTTTTGACCATAGATAGCAAAAAGTGTATTTCCGTCTGGAGAAAAAGCAATTCCTCCAGGAATGCTTAAGGAATGAAATGTACTTCCGGTTTCTGCTATCTCAGCAGTTATATCAAATGGCGTTGTTAGCTCATATTGAAAGTACTGAGAAGTTGTCATTTTAATTAGTCTGCTCCCATCAGGGCTGAAAGCTATTTTATAGGCGGAAGCCAAAGCCTTAGATCCATCCAGACTTACATCTGTGGAAAGATCGAAAGGATTAGTTAGTGAATACTGAAATATAATGCCAGAACCAACGATATACATTTTGGTTCCATCCGAATTGAACGCAATATCATAAGCATTTGTGGTTTCAGAAGAAACGTCATAGACTCCAGCCAAAGTGACTGCCGAAACATCAAATGGCGTATTTAGATCATATATGGTAATATCCTCGCCATCCTGGCCGCAAATAAAGAGCTTTGATCCATCGTTGCTAAATGCTAGTCCTGTAGCAGTGGCTTCATCGGATGAAATATCAAAAGTCGTCCCAGAATATGACAGTTGCGAGAGATCATAACCGCCTGGTGTAGAAATGATACCATTGACTTCTCGGAAGGCTATGGCAAAATAGCTGTTTGCTCCAATGGCGTTGGTTACCTGACTTGCGCTGGAATTGACGAATGCATTGTCATTGAAAGTAAACTGAATATCATAAACATTATCAACACGATCATTATTTGTCGCTTGTCCCGATAAAGAGAAGTCCGCACTAAGCCCATCAGAATCGACATTTAATATTGAAGTAAGACCTGCTGGAAGTCCAATAAGTGTATAATGTACACCCTCTTGCAATGTGCCACCAGCATTGGTAAATAAATCATCTACAATAGTTAAGGAAATAGTGCCTGTCAGCGAACCATCATCTACAAATGTTTCAGAGAAGGTTTCAACCGGTAGATTAACTTGAGTAATGTCATCGCCTGTATTACCTAGAAGCAATAAGTGCGATCTATCTGGGCTTATGAAAAAAGCTGACACCTGATTTTCTACTGAATTGTGTGGAGCATAATCCACCTCACTCACTCCATAACCAATGAAATAAGGAATCTCTAGTTCAAAAACTGTTATTCCACTACCATTATTCAAATACAACTCTTCTCCACCTACACTGAATATAAGATCCCTTCCACCTCTATCAAAAGATACATCGTAAATAACGCCAGAGGTTACGTCAAATGGGCTTGAAAGTCTATACATATAAGTATTTGAATAGTCTGCAACATACATGTTCTCACCATTCGGACTGAAATACAATCCTTCAGGTGCAGAGGTTTGAGAAGAAATACTGTAACTACCCTGATGAGCGACTATACTGGTAATATCATAGGGACTGGAAAGGCTGTATTGATTGACATCATCACCACTTGCCCCTAAAACAAACATCTTAGTTCCGTTGCTATTGAATTGGATTCCCTGAGGTTGTGTCTCTTCCGCACTTACATCATAAGTATTACCGCTTGGACTCACGCCAGAAGTAATTTCATAAGGAGTAGTAAGGTTATACTCGTAGATAGTTGAATTATCATATCCCGCTACAAATAGTTTTGTCCCTGTATTATCGAATGCCATTGCTGAAGGTGTTGTTTCTTGACCCGCAACACTAAACGTGGTAGTTTGGATATTATCAACCGAAATTATAGGTCTGCCATATGCAACAATGGGGGTTTGATTTTCTCTAAAATCAAGAGATATGCCTGTGCTCGCACTTTGTGCTCCAGATACAGCGGAAGCATCTCCACCTGTGAATGCAGAATTCAAAAAGTTAAAGGTTAAACTAGATACATCATCGCTGTTTTGATTATTGGTAGCTGATCCAGTGAAACTAAGCGTGGCGTTTATGCCGTCAGAAGCAACCTCCAGAACTGGCGTTAGTCCTGTTGGAAGATTTGATACCTGATAGTCTGTGTTGAAAGTTAAGGTACTAGCTTGATTGGTAAATGTTTCCCCGGTGAGCGTGAAACTGGTAACAGATCCAATAATTACACCGTCATTTGCTATAGACTCTCTAAATAGTGGCGGATTTAAATCATATTGGACAATATTTTTTGAATTGTTTGAAATAAACAACTTCGTTCCATCAGGACTAAACACTATTCCATTCGGATCTGTAAGACTAAGCACTACTTCATTTGAAGTAATTTCGGAAAGCACATCATAGGGAACACTAAGTGAATGTTGAGTGATCTTATCAGTTCCTGATGTTACTGCAAATAATTTGGTTCCATCTGCATTGAATGAAATCCCAGTGGGGTAACTCAGAAAAATTTCAGAGTTACCATCAAGTGTAACAGCACCTACATCATACGCTGAGGTTAAGCTATACTGAGAAATATTTCCTGTCGATTTTGCAACAAATAGCTTCTTCCCATCGGAAGAAAATGTTATGGCGTATGTTCCCGATCCGGTCGTTATAGCAGTTATGAAATTGACCGTTTGCGTAATGTCAAAAGCAGAAGTCAGGGCAAATTGTTCAACCGTTTTAGAATCTATCGTAAACATGGTCATGCCATCACTACTGAATACAATATCTGAAGGCTGAGTGGCCTGAGCAGCGACACTAAATGCTCCCTGATGGGTAATTGTAGAGTTTAGGTCAAAGGCTGTTGATAAGCTGTATTGATTGATCTCGTCATCCGATGATCCTACAGTATACATCTTCATCCCATTTGGACTGAATGTCACTCCTTGTAAAAGAGGTTGCTCGTCAATTACATTGTAACTAGTATTCAAAGTAAATCCTGCCGAAAGATCAAAGGAAGAGCTATATGAAATTGATTGGGCACTTGCGAAGTGAATCAATGCGACCATTATGGTGGCAAAGAGCAAGAATTTGTTTTGTAAGGCTGTCTTCATGGTTTATTATTATTTTGTTGAATCCACTTTTGTAATTTTCTTAGATTTTATTGCACTAAATAAGATGATTCTGCTGTGTCAATCCATAGGGGGTTTTCCTGATTTTTGACATGGAAAATCCCTAAAGCCTTATTTTGAGGTATAAAGAGACCTTTTCATCGGTCAAAAAAGAGAATTTGGAATAAAAAAATGCCTAAGAAGTGGTGTCTTAGAGTTCTATAATGTGGTGCTTGATCGCATATTTGATCAAATCAGCATTTGTTTTGAAATGTAGTTTTTCGAAAATATTCTTCTTGTGAGATTCTATGGTCTTTTTAGAAATGTTGAGCTGATCGGCTATTTCGTTATAAGTGAGTCCGTTGGCAAAACCTGTTAATATTTCTACTTCACGGGAGGTCAATTCCTCTTCTTCGGTATAGTGCAGCCGATTGATGTAGTTTTCCAACACTACTTGTTCCAGATTTTTTCCAATGTATATGTTTTTATAAAAAACCTGCTTGATTGCGGTGATTAGCTCTTCACGTGAACAGTCTTTGGGCAAGAATCCTTTTGCACCAGCTTTGAATGCATTCTCAATATAGGCCTTTCCTGTGCTGGCAGACAACATCAGAATTTTCATTTTGCTATTTTCCTTTATTAACTGACGAGTAAGCTCTATTCCTGAGACATTGGGTAATGAGATATCGAGAATGAGTACATCGAAAAAAGATGGATGCTCCTTTAGGTAGGCAGAAAATTCGCTGGCATTGGGAAAGCTTGCAGTCAATCGGATTTCAGTATTGCCCATTAGCAAGGCTCTGATCCCATCTCTTACAATCTCATGGTCATCAACTAACCCTATATTAATCATCTTATCCTTATTCATAATTGCAATTTATACACTGACAAGCCTTAGATGCAATCGGGATTTACCCCAATTATTTAAAGGAAAACTCCTGTTGTCTATACCAGCACACTAGTCTCAATGTGTAAGGCTTTGGCAAACTTTATTGTAAATGTACTTCCTTCACCTAGTTGGCTTTCTACTGAAATATCTCCTGATTGCCTATCAATCAGTTCCTTGCATAATACCAGTCCCAATCCAGTTCCTTTCTCGCTGCTACTCCCTATTTGGTTATAATTTGTACCATGGTGAAATATTTTTTCCAAATCGTGATTGTCTATTCCTATTCCAGAATCACTCACCTTTATCACTACATCCTCGTCTTTTTCATACGCTTTCACCGTTATGTTACCACCCAAAGGTGTAAATTTAATCGCATTTGAAAGCAGGTTCCGCAAGATTGTCAAAGTCATCTTTTGATCGGCTGTTATGTACAGGTTTTGATCCACTTCCTTTGAAAAATGGATTTGCTTTATATCTAAATTAAGCTTAAGTGGCTCTATAGCTGCATCAATCAAGTGTTTTACTTGCAACGTTTTAGGTTGAAAAGACAGATCTCCCGACTGTGACATGGACCACTCCAGTAAATTTTGCAAAAGTCCGTTGAGCTCTTTGGATGACTTAAAGAGCTTTTCTAAAAAATACTTTAAATCCTCCTCGCTTATGGATGCTTGATTGTCAATCAGCGACTGAGTAATACTGTTAAACGCCGACAATGGATTTTTCAAATCATGTGCTACTACTCCAAAGAGCCTGTCTTTGGTTGCATTTAGTTGAGACAGCTGGGTATTTTTTTGGGCAAGCAATTGATTAGCTTTGTTTCTTTGTTGATATACGATAAACAAACTACCTGCAACTATAAAAATCAAAATAGCAATAATCAAGTAATACATTTTTTCTTTATTGGCCGCTTCCAGTTCTGTACTGGCCAACTGATTTTTTTGGTTGAGTAATTCTATTTCCTGTTCTTTCGTTTCTGTATCATATTTCAATTCCAAATCTACTATCTGATTGCTTTTTTCTTCATTGAAGATCTGCTCTGACAATTGATGATACTTCTCCATATAAATATAGGCATGTTCAAAATCCTTTTTTCTCGCATATATTTTTGTTAGCAACTCATAGCAATATACAATATCCATCTTGTTGTCATTGGCTAGAAAGATTCGGAGTGCCTCTTCTGATCGTTTAAGAGCCTCAGCATAATTGCCTTGTTCCAAATAATTTTCAGAAAGACTTTGGATTACATTGCCATAAGCCGTTTTATAACCTATTTCACTGAAAATGGTAAGTGCCTGTAGATATAATTTCTCTGCTTTGGTATATCTACCCATCACTGTATAGACAGTTCCAATATTTAATAAAGCATTTCCTATTCCTTCTTTATCATCTATTTCTTTAAACAATGTCAAGGCTTCTTCATAAAGCCTAAGTTCCTCATCTTTATTACCCAGGTAATAAGCTACAAGCCCCAGGTTATTGACGCTATGTGCTATTCTTTCAGGTTCATTTATTTGCGTTGCAATGGTTTTTGCTTTTTCAAAATAACCTTTGGATTTCACATAATCTTCTCTGTACATAAAATCAATACCAAGATTGGCATAGGCGTCATAAACCACAATTTGGTCTTTAAATGCTTGTCCATTCTTCAGGGCTTTTAAAGCGTATTCTACAGACTCATCATATTCACCCTTGTAGCTGTACGCTGAGGAGATCAAAACATAGGCTTTTCCCTTAGGCAAACTGTCAAATTGCAAAGAATCGATCAAAAACAAACTACGATTTGCGAAAAGAAGAGCACTATCAGGATTAGATTCTGCATACTCTTTACCAATATCCAGCAATAAATTAATTTTTTGTTCTGGAGAGGTCGCCTGAATTAAAAGCCAAGCCAAGCTATCTTTTGTGGTAGATTGAGCCTGCATGGTATACCCCAACATGGTGAACAATAAAATTGTGTATGCTGTTTTAATAAACATAATAATCAACCCTGATAGTTAGTTGGCTTGTTAATTTTGTGTTGATAGCCGGTAGGGTAAACAGACTTTAATTTGTAACATCCGAAATTGATGAATTTCAAGTTTGCACTAAATATCGATAAGTTACAAATACTGTTATTATAATTTTAAACCTCTGACGAAAATAAACTAATTTATTAAATCGGTACTTGTCAGTTTTAATATAAAATAATAAAGCCCTGAAGTAGTTATCTTTGTACAAAAGCAAATAAATGAAAAAACAAATCATATATCTGGCATTAACCTTTTTCCTCTTGGGGTTTGGATTGGAATCATGTCGTTCAAGTCGTTTTAAAGAAAGAAAACCAAGAACTTTGAAGCAAGGAAAACCTATCCCTTGTCCTGTAAAAGATTGCTAACCCTGAAAACAGTTGTAAATGAAAAAAATAATCATTGCTATTGATGGATACTCTGCCTGTGGAAAAAGTACTACGGCCAAAGTTGTAGCTACGCTGTTGAATTACGCTTATATAGATTCTGGTGCAATGTATAGAGCCGTAACGCTTTATTTTCTTGACCACTATGTCGATATTACCAATCCAAAATCTGTGGCAAAAGCTCTGGCGAACATCAATATTCAATTTCACCTCAACCCAAAAAACAAGGAAAATGAAACTTTCTTAAATGGACTCAACGTAGAAAAAGACATTAGGGAAATGAGAGTGGCTGAGAAGGTGAGTGAAGTAAGTGCAATCAAAGATGTAAGAGTAGCGATGGTAGCCCAACAACAAAAACTTGGTAAAAGCAAAGGAGTGGTAATGGATGGCCGTGATATTGGAACTGTGGTATTTCCTTCCGCAGAATTGAAAATATTTATGACTGCTGATTTTGACATAAGGGCAGAAAGAAGACAAAAAGAACTTCTCGAAAAAGGAGAGCTAATAGAATTGGATGTTGTAAAAGAAAACCTGGCAAAAAGAGACCAAATTGACACCAGCAGAAAAGAAAGCCCTTTGCTTAAAGATAAAGAAGCTGTAGAGATTGATACCACTCATGTGACATTTGATGAGCAGGTAGAGCAAATCATTCATTTGGCTCAAAATGCAATGATCACAACTTAATTACTAATTTTGCGCTTTATACTGAGCGTAAAAATTGTATCATGGAAATTGAAATAGATAAAAATTCCGGTTACTGCTTCGGGGTGGAATTTGCCATAGAAATGGCCGAAGATGAAATGAAGGATTCAGGACACTTGTACTGTCTGGGAGATATCGTTCATAACAGTATGGAAGTGGAAAGACTTGAAGCCAAAGGACTGAAAATTATCTCAAGAGAAGAGTTGGAAGAAATTCATGATGCCAAAGTATTGATCCGTGCTCATGGCGAACCACCGGAAACATATAAACTGGCTCTGAAAAATAATATAGAGTTGATAGATGCTTCATGTCCGGTGGTACTAAAGCTGCAAAACAGGGTGAAGAATTCTTACGATCAAATGGAGGCCAACAACGGTCAGATTGTGATATATGGCAAGCCAGGTCATGCCGAAGTAATAGGACTCACTGGTCAAACCAAAGAAAATGCCATTGTTGTGATGGAAGACAAAGATTTAGAACAAATTGATTTTTCAAGGCCTGTTACTTTATACAGCCAAACCACAAAAAGTACCAAGGGGTTCTATCGTATCAAATCCCTGATAGAAGAAAGGATAAAAGAGGCGAAAGGTGAACTTGCGGTACTGGATTTCAAAGCCAACGATAGTATCTGCCGCCAGGTATCAAACAGGGAACCAAGCATGGAAAAATTCTCAAGTAAACACGATGTAGTCCTATTTGTGAGTGGCAAAAAAAGCTCAAATGGCAAGGCTCTATATGGTGTTTGTAAGAAAAACAACGAACGCAGCTATTTTATTGAAAGTGAAAAAGAAATAGACCTCTTCTGGATCAATCCCTCAGACAGCATTGGCATTTGTGGTGCAACTTCCACCCCTATGTGGCTCATGCAGCAGGTGAAAGACTATCTGGAAAACGCATTTTTGGTAAAAGCCTGACAGAATTGTTTCGGTTTAATCAAACCTGTAATAAATTCTATTTTCAACTGAAGCTTTTTTCAAAAACTGACACCCATTCTCTTCTGTTACAACTTTTTGTGTCAATATGTCACAATTCAAGGAATGGCAAAATAATTGACGTGTAGCTTTGCTAAATAAAAAGTGCAATACAACATGGCAAAAGCGAAAATCGACGAACAAGAAAAAGATAATTCTCCTGAAGAAGTGAGCGAGAAAGAACAACCTGCTAAAAAAGAGGCAAAAAAGAAAAAGTCTCAACAGGATGAATTAAAGATAGAGCTGGCTGAAGCTAAAGACAAATATTTGAGACTATACTCTGAATTTGAAAATTTTAGGAGGAGAACTGCCAAAGAAAAACTAGAACTAGTTGGTACTGCCAATGAAGGTTTGATGCATTCATTGCTACCTATCCTTGATGATTTTGAAAGAGCCGATAAATCATACTCTGAAGAAATGGAAGTAAAGGCAATGAAAGAGGGCATAGATTTAATACATTCCAAATTCAAAAATGTGCTGGAACAAAAAGGCATCAAAAAAATAGAAGTAGAAGCAGGGGCAGATTTTGACACTGAACTGCACGAAGCGATAACTCAAATCCCTGCACCAGAGGAAAAGCTAAAAGGAAAAATTGTTGATGTTATAGAAAATGGCTACTTACTTAGTGACAAAGTTGTCAGGTTTGCTAAAGTTGTAACCGGAGCATAATTATGGCTAAAAGAGATTATTACGAAATATTAGGACTAAGTAAAGGCGCATCGGCTGATGAAATAAAGAAAGCGTACCGCAAAACTGCCATCAAATTTCATCCTGATAAAAATCCGGACGACCCTACTGCTGAAGACAAATTTAAGGAAGCAGCGGAGGCTTACGAAATACTAAGCAATCCGGAGAAAAAACAACGCTACGATCAGTTTGGTCATCAGGGAGTTGGTGGAGCAAGAGGTTTCGGTGGAGGAGGAATGAATATGGATGACATATTCTCACAATTCGGCGACATCTTTGGCGGAGGTGGTGGCGGAGGCAGCCCATTCGATAGTTTCTTTGGAGGCGGAGGAGGACGCTCTCGTCAAAAAAAAGGTACTAACCTTCGGATTAAATTGAAAATGACTCTTGAGGACATTGCCAACGGAGTAGAGAAAAAAATAAAAGTTAACCGGCTTATCACAGCTGAAGGTGTTACTTTTAAAAGTTGCTCAAGTTGTGGTGGATCAGGTCAGGTGAGAAAAGCAGTAAATACAATGCTTGGACAGATGGTGACAGCCTCTACATGCCCTACATGTAACGGTGCTGGAAAAACCATAGACCACAAACCTCCGGGTGTAGATAATTCGGGCCTAATCTACCAGGAAGAGATTTTACCTGTAAAAATTCCACCTGGGGTGGTAGATGGCATGCAATTGTCAATGACTGGCAAAGGAAATGAAGCCCCGGGAGGAGGGATTCCGGGAGACCTCCTGATTGTAGTGGAGGAAATAGAAGATCCGATCTTGAAAAGAGATGGCAACAACATCATTTATGAATTGTATCTGAGTTTCGTTGATGCCACCATAGGAACGTCAGTAGAGGTACCTACAATCGATGGGAAAGTAAAAATTAAAATTGATAGTGGTACCCAAAGTGGAAAAGTACTCAGACTAAGAGGCAAAGGCATCAGAGACATCAACGGATATGGCAAGGGAGATCAGTTGGTTTCTGTAAATATCTGGACACCAAAACATTTGACAAAGGATGAAAAGAATATGTTAGAGAGCCTTCGGGATTCAGAAAATTTCATTCCTAGCCCAGGTTCTAAAGAAAAAGGTTTCTTTGCTAAAATGAAGGATTACATCATGGATTAATTCCTTAGAACTGGAAAACATTGAAAAGAGGCTGTCTCAAAAGTCAGATAATTCCCAGATTCTGACTGTCGTCAGACAGGTATTCTGGAATCTGTTCTGGAAACAGCTATTGCTACGTTTCCAAAGGGATGCCGGAACAACTTGCCTAACGGCAGTCAGGAGCCCGGCAACTGTTTAACCCTTTGAGACAGCCTCTTTTTTGTTTACTGATCATATTTCGTTTTGTACTTCTGATACAACTCTTGCTGCATTGCATCAAGGGTTACTTTTCTACCTTGAATGTAAGCTGATTCTATCTTGTTAGTACGCATATCCAGCGCATCTCCTTCACTCACAAATAATGTAGCTTGCTTGCCCACTTCCAATGAACCAACCATATTGTCAATATTTAGAATTTTGGCAGTATTTAAAGTAATGCTTTTCAGGGCTTCCTCCTTGTCCATTCCGTAGGCTACAGAAGTTCCGGCATAAAATGGCAGGTTTCTGGTTCTCATTACTTCGTTGCTATATCCCAGACAAAATAATATACCAGATTTATTAAGAAGGTATGGTAGTTTATAAGCTTCATCGACATCTCCATCAGGGCTGGAAGGCATGCCATGCACATCATTCAAAATGACGGGAATATTATTTTCTTGTATATAATCTTTGACCAACAATACATCTGTAGCATCTACCAAAACGATTTTCTTTACACCATATTCTTTGGCAAATTCAATGCTCCTGATAATGTCTTTGGCTTTTGTCACGTTGATAAACAACTGCTTACTACCATCAAACAAGCCTCTCATAGCTTCTAACTTCAGATTACTTTTCTTTCCAGTACTGTTGACATAACTTTTCGCCTCTTGAAATACATCGTGAAGCGAGTTGATCGTCGCTTCATATTTGGCAACAACGTCCGGTTTAAGGGGTTCTTGTGAAATTGCTTTTCTTGGCCAAAACAGATGAACTGCATCGTTTTCCGCAATTAATGCATCTTCCCAGTTCCATGCATCCAATTGCACTATGGAAGAGGTACCTGAAATCAATCCTCCTTTGGGAGCAATCTGAGCAGTCAATATTCCATTGAATCGTAATGTAGGAATGATCTCAGAGTCTGTATTGTAAGCTATGATTGACCTGACATTTGGTTTGAGGCTTCCCGTCTCAGCCTTGTCTTGTGTCGCTCTCACCGCAGACACTTCGCTCAACCCAAGGTCTGTAGCAGGGAGTATAAAACCAGGATAAACATGTTTTCCTTTAATGTCAACAACCTTGTACTTTTCTTGTGGCACATTGCTGCTCGCAACAACGGTGATAATACCATTTTCAAAACCAATCGCTGCATTCTCTATTACTTCACCATTTCCCAAATGAGCTGTTCCATTTACCAATAAGATTGGTTCAGTCTGCTTTTCTCCCGGTGCAGGCACCTGAGCACACAACCCATATCCAAAAGTGATCAATGCTAATATTGTTAATATCTTCTTCATCTTATTATATTTAATACCCTGATTCCATATCGTCGCAATGGAAATTATAGCTTTTCTCAGGTTTAGGTTCTTGAGTTGACTTGCCTTTAGATTTAGAATCCTTCATTTTCTTTATCAACCTGGCTCGTTCGGTTTTAATGGATTCTCTCAACTGGGCATCTTTTTTCATGTCGTAGTAAACCGTACCCTCTATTATGGTTTTTTCTGCTTTCGCATAAACTGATAAAGGATTATCACTCCAAATGACAAGATCGGCATCCTTTCCTTCTTTGATGCT
Organism: Reichenbachiella sp. MALMAid0571; assembly: GCF_040151475.1. Lineage (NCBI taxonomy): Bacteria > Pseudomonadati > Bacteroidota > Cytophagia > Cytophagales > Reichenbachiellaceae > Reichenbachiella > Reichenbachiella sp. MALMAid0571. Next base: position 62,596 of record NZ_JBDKWG010000138.1, read on the forward strand.
TCCCATTCGGTCGTCAAGATGAAGTAACTTCGCCGGATTGAGGGTGACCATTTTCAAAGCCTCTTCCTCCGTCATATCACCATATTTCACAGATTTTGCAGCTTCTTGATTTAGCCTTCTTCCCATCTCTGCATCATCCGAATTGATGGCTACCGTAATTCCCTCATTGTGCATGAGTGCAGCATTGTAAGGAATGGCATAGCGCACCTCCCATTTGTATGCCCACCAATCAGAGAAAGTACTGGCACCTGCTCCATGAGCTTTCATTTTGTCTGCTACTTTATAGCCCTCTAAAATATGAGTGAAAGTATTGATGTTGAAATCATATTTTTCAGCCACTTTCATCAGCATATTTATTTCTGATTGCACGTAAGAGTGACAGGTGATAAATCTCCTTTTGCGGATAATTTCCAACATAGTCTCATGCACCAAATCCTTTCTTGGAGCCTGAGTTTTAACCTTTTCTTTGCCGGATAATTTATTGTAATCATTCCACTCTTTTTCGTATTCCAACGCATTAGAAAATGCATTGAGATAAACCTGTTCTACACCCATTCTGGTTTGCGGATATCGGGTGGTATGGTCACTCCCCCAGTTGGTTTGTTTCACATTTTCACCCAGAGCAAATTTGATAAATGGATCAGCATTTTCGATTAACATATTGTTTGCAGATTCTCCCCACTTCAGCTTGATAATGGCTGACTGCCCTCCAATAGGATTTGCAGAACCATGCAACAGTTGTGATGTAGTAACACCACCGGACAACTGTCTGTAAATATTAATGTCCTCAGGGTTGACAACATCCTTCATTCTCACCATACCAGAATTAGTCGCTACATCGTTGACACTAAACAATGCAATATGAGAGTGCTCATCAATTATTCCGGGAGTAAGGTGTTTCTCTGACCCATCTATTTCTATTGCATCTTTAAAAGAAAGCCCCTTGCCAATTTTTTTAATCTTTCCATCCTGAACCAATACATCAAAATTTTCTACTATCCCCTGATTCTCATTGGTCCAGACAGTAATATTTTTGATCAAAAGGGTTTGTTGCTTTGGAATGGTTTTCTGACCATAGGCCGAAAACGGATAAACAATGTCTCCTGGCTCTTCTGTTTCTACAGGTTCTTCCTTTTCAGTTTTTAATGTATCTGATGTTGGCTTTTCAGGCATATTCTTAAATGTCAGCTGCCAATCAACCCAATCCTTATAGGCAATCTGACCATTGCCATTCCATCCGTTTTCTGTTTTCCATCCCGACAACATCACTTTTTCTTTTGTGCCAGGCATGTCATAGTTTAAGGTAATAAGGTTATTGTCAAACTTATGAGTAAGAGAAGTTTTGGTAGAATCGTTGACAATGATTTGAAATTTAGATTTTTTAGCTTCCACCTTATAAGTGCTGGTGTCCACTTTCAATTCGTAGATCCCTTCTTTTGGATCCGGTTTATCTTTTTTGACTTCATATCTATTTCCTTTCACCCAGTTTTCCAGTATAATAGACTCCTCTTCAAAAATATCTTTACTGGTAATAATGAAGTTAGCCAAATAGCCTTTTTTCAAACTACCAATTTTATCGACAGCCTTCACAAGATTAGCGGGAGTGTAAGTAAGAGATTTAAGAGCCTCTTTTTTAGATAACCCGACAGAAACAGCTTCTCTCAGGTTTTTCAAAAAATCATCTTTGGTTTTTAATCCGCTGGAAGTGACAGCAAAATCGACATTGTTTTCAACCAGTATTTTCAGGTTGTAGGGCGCAAGCTCCCAATGCTTCATTTGTTTAAGTGAAACCTCTTTTGCCTCATAAGGATCATCCAAATTATAAGCTTTAGGGAAATTAACTTGAGTAATGAGGGTTGCATTAGTGTTTTTAACCTCTTTAATATTTTGATACTCACTTCCGTTTGAATTGATAATATATTGTATTCCAAATTCATCACCAATTTTATCAGCTCGCAAAATTCCATGCTTATTACCCCCATCAAAAAACTGTGGTATCTTTTGGCTCTCGATCCAGGCCTGCAATGACAGATCTGTATAGGTTTTCGTTTCCGCATACCATTTAGCATCTAAATAAGTTTGCCTCAAAAGTGCCACAGATCCCATAAGCGAAGAAGGATAAGCCTGAGTAGAAGTACCCTTGTTGAACGAATAGTGAGCCGCAGCTTTTTCGATCAGAATCGATTCATTCTCGTTTTCATCCAATAATAAAACCAACGTAGAAGTACCTCTCGCTATTCCATCGGGGTTTAAGCTCAACACCGTTCCAAATCCTGATTTTCTAAAAACTGAAGCTTGTTTTTTGTCAGCTGCAAAATGCTCAGACACATTGATGTAAGACTTGATGGCATCATTGGCATTGTAAGCTCCGGGAGTTTCCGGTTTGACCTGGCTAGGATTTCCACTTCCTTTGCCTGGTTTGGGTTTAGAAAAACCATAGTTGGTATTTAAGTCAATAAATGACGGGTATATGTACTTGCCTCCACAATCTACCACAGTATATTCCTTTGAAAAATTTATGTCTTTGCCAACGTTTACCACTTTCCCCTCTTTAATCAATAGTGTGGCAGAATCGATAGATGTTTGATAATCTATAAATATTTTGGCATTTATAAATGCGTAAGACTTCTGATGATAATCTCTAACTCCATTGTAAGGGAAATTATCCTGAGAAAAAGCAACAGCCATACCAACCAAGCACAGTGCTATCAGTAGAAATATTTTTTTCATAGGGCAAAATTAAAGCTACAATATACTCTAAAACTGATTTGTAAGGAATGGTAAATTACATGAATGGTGGTATTATATTTTTTTATGAAAAGGTATAAAAAAAGGTGCCTTCAAAAGACACCTTCAAAAATCAAAATGATATTACGCTATTTCTTATCTCTCAATAAGAATCCTTGTTGTTGTGGAGCGTAGATTTGATTCCAATTTTAATAGATAAATTCCTGTCTTGAGGTTGCTTATATCTAATTGTTTGTTTTCACCCAATATAGATTTGGACAATATTTTTATGCCACGTAAATCATATACACCAGCATTTATACTTTCATAACCAGTTGCCTCTATATTGATAAATTCATAAGCAGGGTTTGGATAAATATTCACACCCATCAATTCATCTTCAATACTGGCAGGTACAGCTACTTCGAAAGATGTGGATTCTGTTGCTTCATTGTAGTTTTCATTTCCGGCTTGTGATACAGTAACCGTTACAGTACCTACCGTTCCATCCAAAGTAATCGTAGTTCCCGACAATGTTGCCGGACCTGTTATCGAATAGGTCAATTCCAGACCAGAATTTACAGAAGCCACCACATCAAAATCTATATCAGAGGTGATCTTAGTAGGAATCTGATTGATGGTAATGGTCTGATCTCCTTTCAAAACATTGAATGTTTGTTCCACATCAGGTGCAGCAAAATAATCCGCATCTCCAGATTGAGTCGCCCTGATAGTTATACTTCCTGTGCCATTTATTTTCAATGTATTTCCTGTAACTGTAGCCAAACCGGATACTACCTCAAAACTTACTGCAAGACTACTAGAAGCTGTTGCTACCAAATCAAAATCAGGATCACCGAAATTCTTATCCTCTAAAGCATTGAAGGTAATTGTCTGATCAAGTTTATCTTCTTCTACTGTGACAATAGCTGAAGCCGTAGCACTATTGCCATGTCCATCCTGAACAGTAAGGATAACCGTATTCTCGCCAAGATTTATGTCGTTAAATGATGAAACATTCAGGCTTAAGGTTACATTTCCACAGTTGTCATACGAGCCATTATCCACTTCTGTCGCCGAAATTGTTGCATTGTTGTTATCATCCAAATACACTGTTATGCTTTGAGCAACTGCTACTGGTGGCAAATTATCTTCTACAGTAACAATAGCTGTAGTGGTTGAGCTGTTGCCGCTTTCATCTGTCACGGTCAAAATCACCTGATTATCAGGTGCTTCGTTGATTGGCTCAGCAATCACCACACTTGAGGGCTTAATCGATGATGGCCCGACTATGAGGCTGTTGCAACTAAAGCTTGTTTTATTCAAACTTAAGGTCAAATTGGATTGGGAAGTACAATTGTCTGTAGAACCATTGTTGATATCTGATGCAGAAACAGTAGCATTTCCATCTTCATCCAACTCCACCGTGATGTCTTTTGCAATTGCTACCGGAGCTATATTATCAAGAACTGTAACAATGGCAGTTGCAGTTGCAATATTGCCACTCTCATCCGTTACTGTTAATATTACCGTATTGTCAGGGGCATCTATAACTACCGCAGTTTCTCCTATTACAAGCCCTCCATCATTATTAGATGATTTTGAAAGATCGGTAATATCATCACATGTGAATACTGATTTATCAATGCTTAAAGTCAAATTAGCAGCCTGAGTACAGTTGTCAAAGGAATTGTTATTGACAGAAGCTGGAGTAATAGTGACAGAACCATTGTCGTCAAGATAAACAGTAATGTTTCTGGCAACAGCAGTTGGTGAAATTACATCCTGTACAGTAATTGAAGCTGGTACTGAAGATTGATTTCCACTTGCATCAGTTGCTGTAAAAGTCACAGTATTTACCCCAACATCAGCGCAAGAAAAAGTAGTTCTATTGAGCGAATAAGTCAATCCACCTGAACAGTTGTCAGACGAGCCATTGTCAAGTGCTGAGGGGATAACCGTAGCATTTCCGTTTTCATCCAGTTGCAGTGTTACGTTTTGAGCAACTGCCACTGGATCAATGGTGTCTTCTATTGTTACTGATGCTGTAGCAGTAGCTGTATTTCCCAGTACATCTTCAACTGTTAAACTCACAGTATTGACACCAAGATCAGCACATGTAAAGGATGTTTTATCCAGACTTAGCACTAATTCTCCTACTGAAGTACAATTGTCTGTCGAACCATTATTTACATCAGAAGTTGAAATGGTGGCATTACCCGTAGCATCTAACTGCACTACAATGTCTTGTGCAACAGCCTGCACAGAATTGTCTATTACTGTCACTGTAGCAGCGGAACTGTATTGAGCTCCTCCATTTGTCACTGTAGCTGTTAATGTCACCGTATTTGCTCCTAAATCAGTACAAGAAAAGGTGGTTTTATCAAGACTCCACTCAAATGCTGCACCGCACTCAACTACGGTAGCATTATCTATTTCTTCAGGGGTCAAAGTATAATTTCCTGTTGCATCCAATGCAACAGTAATATCTTGAGTAAGCACATCTATGGCAGTAGGAACAACATAAAATTCAAATGCACCCATATCCAAAGTTGTGTTAACACGGGCTGCACCGGACAAATCATTACCTGGCAATAAAAGTCCTTCTGCTGATCCTGCATCGACCGCAGGAGATGAGCAGGTAAGTGTAAAATCATCATTATCAGCATCAGTAAACAATGGATCTGAATCGATACCATTTTGCTGTCCTCCTTCAACTATGCTATTAGTAACCGTTGAACCAGAAGAAGTGACTGCAAAGGGAGTCGCACTTCCATTGCCATAGATTATCGAATTTCTAATTTTGCTATTCCCTGCATTCAACATGGTAATGGCATTTCCATTTGCCCCTGTGTTTTTTGTCATGGTTGTATTTACCATTTCAAAATCCAAACCTGTAGTGTTTCCACCATTTGCTGTACTTGCTCCAAGGTATAAACATGAAGCTGCTGTTGCTGACGTATTGTTGTAAAACAAACTATTGGAAATAGATCCTTTCCCATAGATGGTATAACCACTGGAGCCTGAAAAAATCATAGCTGTCAATTCCTTAGAATAATTGTTTCGGATAATGCATGATTCAAAATCTACATCAGCCGCAAGATTCAGTACCCCACAAGGTGTAAATGGGGAAAACACAGCTACACTGGAACCTGTGTTTTTTTCCAAAATACAATTTCTAACAGTGGCTGTTAACATGTGTGAAGAAGCATAAGGATTGACATATATCGCTCCTCCCCTGGTATCGTAATACTGACTGGCTGCTGCTGTCGCACAGTTGTTGCTGGTACTGCCATTGGCATTTCCACCAGATATGGTAAAGCCATCAATTCCAATATTTTGTGCATTACCCCTGATGCTAACCACATGATAAGAATTGTCCTGACGGGTTGATTCAATATCAGTAATTACGTCATTGTCATTTCCTAGTAAATCGCCACTAAGAATGGTGACATTTGTTTTTACATCTCTTTCCGAAAGATTCGTTTCCGTGCCATCAAAACCGCCATACAGCACTACATTGTTTGGAATGTTAAAAGTACCTTTTCGATCCGAAACATGGGGAGTATAAGTGCCAGCTGCCACCCAAATAGGTTTTGTACCAGTAGCTAACGGCAAGGCTGTTTGCAAATCCGTATAGGCATCCGCCCATGAAGAACCGTCGTTGGCACCAGTAGCACTTTTATCTACGTATAGTATGCCTTCCAAAGTAGTGAATGTTCCTTTTGGCGACCAGTCAGTAACTGTATTGCCACAGTTGCTCCTGATATATACATCATAGGTAGTGTTGGCAGTAAGACCAGTAATGGTGTGATTGTTTGTCGCTATACCAGAAATGGTTGTTCCATTAACCACATTATCACCCGTAGCTACATAAGCCAAATCCCAGGATGAAGATAATGGATCATCGTACCAGGATGCAGTACCCGAAGCACTTCCGGTACTTACTATTTCTACTGACAATGGAGGAGAGCATACACCCTCTCTTGCAAGTACCTGTATTTCACTGGCACTTAGCAACTTTCCATACAAACGGATATCATCCAGAGATTCTAAGTATCTCTCTGTAGAATTTAGCCCTCTGCTGTTACCAAAGGTAATGTAACCTGATGGTGTAAGATCCCAATAAAGACCTGTACGGCTTCCGATTGGAGTACTCACAGTTTGTGCATTTTCCTGAATTCCGTCTATATATATCTTATAATCATAATTGACGAAGTAATCATACCTCTGATAGGGCCCGTTAAAAAAACTATATTGATATCCATGTGCAGAAAATGTTACATGATGCCATTGACCATCGGCTATTGTGGTTGAACTTAATACATCATTGTAACCGGAATAACCTGTAGTACCAGCTGCGGTATTGCTCCAGTGATTGTACAGATAATTGGCAGCCAAACCTACCTTGCCATTTTTTAGAAAAGTGTACCAACCAATCTGACTAGAGTTTTCAGCCGATGTAGTTCTTGAACTTTGGTCGATGATCACTCTTTTTGCTCCATCGTTAGTGCTTGTTTTCACCCAAAAACTAATGGTAATGTCCGTATCTGCTATACCCGTAGTACGCAATATATCCCCATTTAGGCTGATGGCATTGGACGGATCGGACAAACGATCAGTCTCTACAGTTAATGCTGAACCTACATGTGTCAATTGGGTTGTTCCGGTAAGGCTTCCTCCGGTAAACTTATATTCACCTTTAAGTTCCTCTGTAGGTATTTGTCCATAAACTATGGTGCTTATGAACATACTTAAAATTAGTATTGATTTTTTCATGGTATATTGATTGATATAAAATCCATATCAAACATACACATGAGACCAATCGGAATTTTTTGGTTTTGAAAATTCGTAAGCCCTTACCGAGAATTCGTTACAAACTATTTAAAGTTCGTATTTGTTGTTAATTCTTTTTCCTTATTATATCCACCAAACATTTGACCCAGGTAGGATGGGTATTCAGGCTTTCTACCAAATCCCATGAATCGCCACCTGCCTCAATAAATTGCTCTTTGTACGTTTCTCCAACTTCAAGAGTTGTTTCAAGACAATCAGAAATAAATGCAGGAGAAAATACAAGTACATTCTTTACTCCGCCTGTAGCCAATTCAGCAATTAGGTGATCCGTGTATGGTTTTATCCATGGTGTTTTGCCCAGCCTTGATTGAAATGACACTGTATATTTTTCCTGAGGAATATTCAACCTTTGAGCTAATAACTTTGACGTTTCGAAACATTGTGCCCTGTAACAATACTTGTTGTGAGCACCATAGTTGTTACAGCATTCTCCAAGCTTACAGGTTTTGATTTCTGCTTTGAGGATTTGTCTTTCCGGCAAACCATGATAACTAAATACATAATGGTCGTATTCTTTCTCTTTCATGAACACTGAAGCCCTTTCTTCAATGGTCTTCAAGAATAAATCGTTATCAAAAAAATTGTTTACATAATTCAACTCTGGAATGACCTGCCATTGACCGACTACTCTATTCACTTCTTCAATAACAGATCCGGTACTTGCAGAAGCATATTGAGGAAATAGAGGAATTATCAAGATGCTATTCACTCCTTGTTTTTTCAAACGATCCAGAGCACTCTCCACTGAAGGGTTTTGATACCTCATAGCCAATTCCACAGCATATTCATCACCCACAGATTCTTGCACCAGTTGAGTTAAATCCTCTCCATAATACTTCAATGGTGAGCCTCGTTCATCCCAAAGCCTCTGGTATTCTTTTGCCGATTTAGGCCCTCTGATCGGAGCAATGATCAAATTGATGAGCATCCAACGATTCAAATAAGGAATATCGATAACTCGTCCATCCATTAAAAATTCTCTTAGATATCTTCTGACAGAAGATGTGCCAGGATCATCCGGTGTACCCAGATTGACAAGAAGTACTCCCTTTTTGGATTTAGTCATATGCTTAAATTAAGATTCCAAAATTAATTGGTAGTACTTAATTATTCGATGAATACGCAAAAAACGTCTTAAAATTAAAAATCCGATTTTATCAAGCCAAAGTTTCACCATATAGCTGCCTGTTAAACAAGCCACCTGATCAAGATTATCTCTTTATTCTTTTTCTCCAAAAAAGTGACAAAACACCCTTCAAACCCTTTTCAACAGATTTTATTCAGAATTAGACTCTTATTTTATTAAAAAATTAAATCTTATGAAAAAGAATAATTCATTTTACTACCGTCTTGCCATTGTGTTTTCTCTCGCTTTTTTATGTGTAGTGTTGTATTCAACAGTCAGCTATACCGACTTGATGAAAGATGCAAAATCTAAAATGTTTGATAAATATTATGAAGGAGTCACTTTGGCTTATGGTAAACATGATTATGACCTTAGCAAAAATCAGCTCAACAGTGCTATTGATGCTATGAAAATAATTGAATCCAATATGGACAGTTCTTCACTTTTGCAAATAAATCAGTCCATTGAGGAACTTAAATTGCTTCAGAATACTATGGAAAGTGACCTGATCACAGATGAGATTTTGAAAGTAATCTTATCCCGATCCTTGCATACCCTCACTTATGGAGAAATCAGACTCGCAAGGGCAGAAATATTAGAAAACCACGTGGACGAGGGAATAGCTTGTCTTGATAGAGCCAAAGCACATTTATTGACTAGTTTGGACTACATCAAACCCCATAAAAAAGAGGACAACAAAAAAATCATTGGCCTGATAGAGTCATTGAGTAATTCTCTAAAGCAAAACGAAAATTACTCGGAAAAGCTTGAGATGCTTTCACTGAATTCGAAAAAGTTATCAATTGGGCGATATTAGTATTAAACACAATTTCTAATGAGCAAAAAACTAGATAACATCGCTATTTGGGGTGTGCTAATTGTGGTAGCAGGCATAGGCACACTGACTTATCTGAGCCATTTGAGTGCACAAAAGCACATTGGAGAATGGACAGCAACATCACCTATTCGTTTTTTATCAAAAGCACAGCAACACCTCAATGAACATGAACCATATGAATGTGTGGAAAATATCCAAAAAGCCATTAAAATAGTAAAATCAATAGAATACTATGGTGATAATAATGTCAACAAGTATCTTGAAAAATCAATAAATGATTTGAACAAAATTGTGGATGAGATTGAAGAAGACCACATTTCTACTACAGACGTAAATATGGCATTATTTGAAGCACTCAATGCTGTAGCCTATGCCGAATTGATGATTTCTGAGCACGATCTGGAAAATAACGATCACCATAAAGCTATTTTTTTGTTGAAAACAACCCTTAGTGCGCTAGAAAAATCAACGAGATATATCCAAGCCAAAGATGAGCTTAAGGAGGAAAAACTCATCTCTGAAGTGAAGTCAGCTATTGATTATTTAGACTCTCCCAATCAGACTTCTCATTATGATTTCACTAAAATTAATGAGGAAATAGAAGAACTGCTTAAAGATGCATACTTGAAGCAGTCCCTATAGGTTTTTAAAAATTATCAATCGTATTTATAAACTTTACCCAATTGCTTAGAAGAATTGGTGCTTACCTTTAAGTCTTTGATCAAACCATCTTTTAAGCTGTAAACCCAACCATGAATATGGGGAAATTCTCCATTTCTCCACTCTTCCTGAATAAAAGAAACCTTCATAAGATCATGAACCTGTTCTTGCACATTCAATTCGACAAATCTGTCAAATCTCCTGGTTTCATCTTTTATGGCATCAAGCTCTTTCTCATGCATTCTATATACGTCCTTGATATGAAGTAGCCAGTTGTTTAAAAAACCATAATCCTCATTGCCCATAGCAGCATGTACACCACCACAGCCATAGTGTCCACAAACGATGATATGCTTAACTTTCAACACTTTAACGGCATAGTACACCACAGATAGTAAATTAGCATCGGTGTGCACAACCATATTGGCTATATTTCTTTGCACAAATATGGAACCAGGCAGGGCATTCGTTATTTCTGTAGCCGGAACCCGGCTATCCGAACAACCAATCCATAAAAATTGTGGTTTTTGTGCCTCAGATAATTCGTCAAAAAATCCCGGCGTATGTTTTAGGATATTTTTGACCCATAATTTATTACCTTCAATTAAAGACTCTATTTTATCTGACATATTTATGTTTGTTTATTTTCTACTAAAAAAAATATTAAATAAGGTGAAAAACAAGCTTCCTCAGGAGATTATTAGAAAAGAAGAAAGGAGCCGTTGTTTGCCTTTTTTATCTCTTATTAAAGAATGTTCAAAATCTGTTCTTTTATCTTTTCCAGTTCGTCTTTCATTTCCACAACCAATCGTTGAATGGCAACATCGTTGGCTTTAGAGCCAATAGTATTGATCTCTCTACCAAGTTCCTGACTGATAAATCCTAATTTTTTTCCCTGAGATTCGGGAAGCGAAAGGGTTTCAACAAAATACTCCAGATGATTCTTTAGGCGAACAAATTCTTCATTTATGTCCAATTTTTCGATATAATAGATGAGTTCTTGTTCGAAACGATTTTCATCGACTTTATCTTTTTCTATAATTTCATAAACACTGTCAGATATTTTTTTTCTGATGGCCTCAGTCCGGGCAGGTTCTATTTTTTTAATCTCCAGCAACCGATCATCAATAGCAGTGATACTATCGGTTAAAGCTTTTTCAAGAGATTTCCCTTCCTGTAATCTAAACTCATTGCATTTTTCTACCAGGGATTTTATTAATTCAAGAGCAGATTTTTCATCAATTATTTCCACAGCAACATTCGATTGTCTGAGTACTTCAGGCATTTTTAAGACATTGTTGAAAATGTCAGAATCACTGACATCATGTCCTTCTGAAACCACTTTGAGTTCCTTAAAAAGCTTTTGAAAAATCTCATTGTTATAAACCGAATTTTGAATTCCTTCTTTCAAGGTCATTTCCAATGAAAATACTGCTTTACCTCTGACAAGACCTTTTGTAAGTATATCTCTGAATTGATATTCGAATTCAGAAAGCTCTTTTGGGAGTCTTAGTGATAAATCCAGAAATTTGGAGTTCAGGGTTTTGAGTTCGGCTTGGAGGGTATAAAATTCAGTTTCAAATTGCACCAAACCATAACCAGTCATTGATTTTATCATATACAAAAATGACAATAAATAATTTGGAAAAGCAAGGTTTATTAAAAATCGTATCCCAGAGTGAGATAAAATTTCATGTCCCCAACCGCATAGTCTTCAATCGGTTTGGCAAAATCAAACCTCATGTAGTATCCCAACATCACAGTTCTCAATCCAAATCCATAACTCGCCAACCATGGGCTTCTGGATGTTCGGATGGTGGCTTCAAAAACCGATTTAGAATCCTCTCCTCCTCCCGGCTTGATTACTTTTAGACCTACATCATTTTCATCGCTAAAAGGAGAGCTACCTGTCCAGGATGACCCTATGTCATAAAACCCTATCATTTGGAGGTTTCTTAAAAAGTTGGAAGTAATGGATCCTCGGTGGAATATTTTCACAATCGGAACCCGTAACTCATTGCTCAAGGTAAGTACATTGTTTCCGTTTAATCGATTGTAATTAAACCCTCTAAGGTTTACATATTCCACAAACAACACATCACTGTTGTCTCTTTCGTTGTTAAAATTTAACGGGCTATTACCACTCAACGGAACTTCGATTGACTGTCCTGTGTTTAAAGCATCCAATACTCCAGAGCTCAAACTACTTTCATCTGTTTTATTAAACAGCCAATTATCCAATCCGCCAAGCAAGTATTTTTTTGGATTGTTTCCAAATGACTTACCATAATATAAGCGAGAGGCGAATATTAATTCTCTGTATATTTTTTGGTAATGTCTGATATCAACAGTCAGATTGCTAAAACTCTTTTTACTATCAGTGATTCCACCATAGCTTTGAAAGCCAATTTTTGCTCTGGTTCCTTCGTATAAATTCAACCCATTGACCAAGGCATTGTCATAAATCAATTCTGTTTTGATGCCAGCAAAAGAACGCTTAGAATCATCCACAAAATCAGCTACGGAAGTAGAGTTACTAATATTGGCTGCATTCAAATTGTAGAAAGAAGTGAATGCAACAAATGGACTCACACTAAGTCTGGTGTGAGGACTAAATGGGAGAGATGCCCCCACGGTGTAAGTATTCAGAATATATTTTTGTGCAACATCATTATAGAGTGCATTATTTTGATTCACAAGGTTATTTTCAATTAAAAAAGATTTTCTGTCAAACCGTGTATGGAAATCAATCTTGTATTTAATGTACTGATATTCAGCAAAAAAATCTCCACTTCTTAGATTCGTGATCGACAAAAATCCTCCGTAAAACTTATGATTTTCGAGAACATCATTCATTTCGGTTTCAAAAAGAATTCCAAATCCCCTGATAGGATCTATAACGAATGATGTGATTACATTGTCAGCAGAAATAGCCGTTTCATATGGCAGTGGTCCTGTAACTGTTGGCGTTTTTTGAACCTTCCTGTAATTGGAAAGAAACGAAAAAGATTTAGTATCCGATGCTTCGTCTTCAAATTCATAACTATCCGTATCAATTACACCTCCATCATCCAAATTTTCTTCAAAAACATAATGATCCGTATCAATCAGCTTCTCGCCATTTTCATCCAACTCTTCCGGATCTGGTTCTTGAGGAGCTTCAATGATCTCTATAATCGTTTGCTCTTCACGCCTTTTCCTCAAAAATTCTATCTGACTCAGTTGATTGCGAAGGGTTTGTGGTGAAAAAGAGTTCTTATCCAATAAGAAACTTCTCGTAAGAAAAAGCCTCTTTTTGCCTTGATAAAGCATCAGGTATGTAATGTCATTCGATTTAGGATCAATGTCGTAATCGAGAATACTATTGCTGAAGTTGGAAACCTGATAATTGATTTGATTCCTTAAATCATACCTGTATAAATTTGCTATCCCTTTTTGATCACTGAGAAAATATATAGTGTTGGCATCAAGTGCCATAGGTTTAGAATCATTACTCAATGTATTGGTGATTCGTTTTACAACCCTCTTTGTGGTATCAAGATCAAATACGAATAAATTAAAAATATTTTTGACCTCCTTGATGTCTGTCATTTTGTTATCCAGCGAATCAGTCGGTCGGTTGGAGCTGAATACAATGGCATCTGTATCCGGCACAAAACTGGGATCCAAATCATCCCATTGATCTCTGGTCAATCTTTTGATAGCATTTCTGGACATACTTATCAGATACAAATCATTTTGCGCTTCCACATCTGCACTAATTACCGCCAGCTTACCATTTCTGTGAAAGTTTATTGATTTGATCTGATTAAATTTTTGCAGCGACTTTCGTTGTTTTTGCTTTGTTTCAAGATCATAGGTCAGTAGATAGTTAAATCCGTACCAATTTTGAACCATACCAATTTTGGTATCACTAATCCACTCCACTAGTGGCAGATCAAAATCAACTTTTTGATTGATCACATTATTACCAGTAGTCAAAATCTTTTCCTCATTTCCGGTTTCAAGATTTTGTATTTTGAGTTTGTATCGGCCATTTAAATTTTCGGAATAAACAACCCTCTTGCCATCAGGGCTAAATTTTACATTTTTAAAATTGATTTTTTTTCTGCCTTCTCCATTAATTATTTCCGATTCGCTCGGGGATATATAGCCATTAGCAACCATCTCATTTGATTTACTATAATAAGCTATCCATTCAGTCATAAACTGGCTAAAAGGAACTCCCAACGTACTACTAATACTATTTTCGACGTTTCGGATAATTCTGGTGAGGTTAAGAATATTGGAGATATTGCTCTTCCCATATTTTAAAGCAATAAAATTCCACATAGACTGCCCAATCATCTCAGCTTTATCACCCTCAAGATTTTTTATTTTGTTCAGTTTTTTATCTTTTGAGTTTTTAAAGTAATCTCTTATGTAATCGTCCATTTCGACACTCCAACCATGAGCAATGTACTTTGATGCTCCTTCTACAAACCACTCCGGAAGATTGAGCAAATAAGCACTCTGAAACATCTCAGCCAAGCTACCTCCAAACATCATATCTTCTATGAGCATTTTAGCCATTTGGTAATGAAGCTCTTCTTTAAAAGCAGATACACTCCCGGGGTATGCTATTTCTACCTGAAGTTTCACAAAGCTCGTCTGTCCCGCAATAGAGAATGTGGCTCCATCTACTCCAATATTACTTTGAAGCAAATCAGAAGGAGAATTGTACAGAAAGATTTTAGATTTGGCATAAGGAGCATAGCCAAGAATATCGGTCAGATTATCATATTCCTTTTCGAGGTATTCCAGAGCCAGTTTGGCATACTCCTGACCATTGTTGTAATAATGGACATCAAAGTTATCGGTACTGTAGTAAAACCAATCAAACCTTTTAAACTGTAATCGATTTTGCCCAAAAGACTTTCTGTGCTCCTGGGCCTGAGTCATTAAACCTGAAAAAACAAATACCAGGAGAAAAAACACCCACTTCAAATTCCAATTATTCAACTTCAATATTTTCAATTTGGTATTGCTAATTATAGTTAGTTTTAAGTCCAGTACTATAGAAATCTAAGATAAAGAAAAATAGCGATAAACATCAACCTCTGCATCCAACTCACCTCCTTTTTCAAGATATTCAACAAAGTTTTTAGCATAAAAAGGAATTAATGAAACCCCCTTAGACCCAAACCCATTAAATATTCCAATATGCTCGTTTTCCGGATGAAGACCCATGAATGGTCTCCTGTCCTTGGTGGCAGGTCTGATACCTGCGTCTGCATCTGCTATTTTATAATTTCCCTTATACAACTTTTTTAGTTTATCCTCTATTTCATTCTTACCTTCCTCCGAAGGCAAGTTGTCAATTTTCCTCCAATTGTAAGTAGAACCTATTCTACAGTATTTTTCATTTAATGGTAATATAAATATTCCCCGATTTAAAATGGTGTCAATTTTATTTTCAACCTCCACCCTCAAAATTTCTCCCTTCACCGGCCTGAAAGGAAGCCAGTCAAACCATGTATTGCCTTGCTGATTAAATCCATTGCAGAAAATCAGCTTTTTAAACTCCAACCCTTCGTATCTACAATAACCGACCTCCTCTTCCAGCAAGTGATTCTTAAACATTGACTCAAGGTAATTCCCCTTATTCATCAGGAATTTTTTATTGGCGTTAATGAGCACCTTAGTGTCAACATATCCTGCGTTTTTCAACAGTAGCCCGCCATGCTCATCGTGAAGCAGATATTCTTTTCTGGAAGAAGTGAATATGCGCTCAACATATGGAATATATTCTTTAGTTGCCACTTTACCCTGCCATTCATTTTGTTCTTCAACTGAAAGAAAAGGGCGGTAAATACCTATCGGATGGAAAAAATTGGCATTGATTTGCTTTTCCAAGGAAGAATAAAACGGCTCAATTTCTGGAAATAGTTTGTCAGCATTCCAGGTTTTTACCATTTTTCGTCCTGTGACAGGATTGTAAAGACCTGCCGCTACCTCTGATGCTGAACTTATTGAAGGGTCATCTAGTACCATTACCGTTTTACCCGCTTTCAACAATTCCTGAGACAAAACAGCTCCTGCCAGCCCGTGTCCTACAATGAGATAATCAATCAAAATATTTTATTAAACAATACCGAAAAATCAGATAACCCAAACTTATTCATTTGGTTTTGTCGTCAATTGAAAGTTTTTAAGAAGGTTTTATCTCACCCAGTCTCTTAAATTTGCAATTGATTGATAAACATACAAATTTGCATTTTTAGATATTGAATATGATTCAAATAAAAAAATTTGTTTTCAACCCGTTCATGGAAAACACCTATGTGGTGTACGATGAGTCGCTAGAAGCAATAGTCATAGATCCGGGGTGTTACGAGAGAGAAGAACAGGAAGAGTTATCCGAATTTATCGAAACAGAGAAGCTCAAAGTAGTAAAGTTGCTCAATACGCATTGTCATATTGATCATGTTTTAGGCAATCAATACATAAAGGATAGATATGGTGTAGGACTGTACATTCATCCCAAAGATGAAGAAACACTTTTGGCTGTAAAGGTTTATGCTCCGGCTTATGGATTTGCTAAATATAACGAAGCAACATTAGATGGGTTTTTCGAAGAAGGTGATACTATTCCATTTGGAAATTCAAGCTTTGAAGTGATTTTTGTTCCCGGTCATGCTCCTGGCCATGTTGCTTTTGTGAACAAAGAGCAGAAGGTATGCATAGGTGGAGACGTGCTATTTGATGGTAGCATAGGCAGAACGGATTTGCCTGGTGGAAATTTTGAAGTTCTCATCAACAGCATCCATGAAAAGATGTTCACTTTAGATGATAGCATGGTGGTGTACCCTGGACATGGGGGTGAAACTACCATTGGAAAGGAAAAAACATCAAATCCTTTTTGTGCCATTAAAAAGTAAAATTTGGATAGGTTGCGGGTATATTTGGATGAAATAAAGAAAAAACAGTAAACGTATCAATACATTGATGAGCAGAAAAGGCTACATACCTAATATTTTTACCAGCATCAATTTAATTATTGGCTGTCTGGCAATAATTGAAATCTTTGAAGGTAAGCTCGAAAATGTGCCTTATTATGTTTGGCTGGCCGGTGTGGTGGATTTTCTTGATGGATTTTCTGCAAGACTCACAGATACGACCTCTTCTATAGGCAAGGACCTGGACTCACTCGCAGATTTGGTTTCATTCGGAATAGTCCCATCACTGTTGGTATATTCCATGCTCAAACAATATTCTGATCACCCCTTGTTGCCATACATTGCCATTTTCATTGCGGTATTCTCAGCATTGCGGTTAGCCAAATTCAACAATGATGAAAGGCAATCGACTGTCTTTTATGGGCTAAATACTCCGGCAAATGCTTTGTTTTTCACCTCTATCCCACTTTTGATCAGCGAAGGGATATTTTTACCCCTTTTGCAGAATGCCACTTTCTTATCGATAGTAACAGTGATATTTTCTCTGCTACTTGTTTCAGAAATAAAATTTATGGCATTTAAATTCAAGAAATTTAGATGGAAAGGAAATGAAGTAAAATTTCTATTTTTATTTACCTCACTTTGCTTTATGGCTACCTGTCAGTTTTTAGCCATTCCTATTGTTGTGGTTTTGTACATAGTAGTTTCCATCACTCAAAATGTATTTTCCTCAAAAATAAGTGACTAATATATTGGGTCTCTAAATAGACAAAAACTCCTAATAATCTCAATATGTCCACAATTGAATCGTTTTTTGTTGGAACTTTAAATACCAAAACTTCTGTTTTTCTAAAATGAGGCTAAAAATAATATTTTCAGCTTTTTTACTTATACATGCTTTTGCAAGCAGGAGTCAGGTTGCCAATTCTGTACTTTCAACAGGCGAATGGTATAAAATAGGCGTAACCGAAAAAGGTGTTTATAAAATTGACCGCTCCCTTCTCGAAAATATGGGTGTCAATATTAGCTCAATAAACCCTAAAAAAATTGCCATTTACGGAAATGGGGGAAATGGAATGCTTCCTCAATCCAACGCTACTCCCCGGGCAGACGACCTTATCGAAAATACCATTTTCGTTGCGGGGCAAAATGACGAAATATTTGACAACACCGACTACATCCTTTTTTATGGAAATTCTCCTGACTTCATAAAATATGATACCTCAGAGGATATGTTTCAATATGAAAATAATTTGTACAGCGATACAACATTCTACTTTTTTACCATAAAAGAGACAGATGGATTGCGAATGTCAAATCGAGAAAATGCAGGAAATGATTTTCAAAAAGTCACCAGTTTCAAAGATGTTTTCATCCATGAAACAGACGAAACAAATTTAATCAAAGGAGGACGAATGTGGTTTGGAGAAACATTTTCTTCCAGCCAACCAAATCATGGTTTTACTTTCAATACTCAAAATGTTTTAGCAGGAGGAGAAATCAAGATTAGAGTATCAGCCATGGCACAGGCATTTGTAAATACTTCCTTCGATTTGTCTTTGAATCAGTTTTCTCTTGGAAATATAATCATTGAAGATGTCCCAAATAGCACTTATGGAAATAAAGGAAGGATACAGCAAGGCGATTTTCAAGTCAATTCCTCATCTCTCAACAATATCAGTGCTGGTTTAACACTGGATTTGCACTATAATGTAGCATCGTCTGGTCCATCCACAGGATTTCTTGACTATTGCATCATACAGGCAGAAAGTGAACTGAGCATGACCGACAATACATTTCATTTTTATAACACATCCGGATTGTCAAATGCGACATTTGAAATATCCACTTCCAATTCTGACATTATAATTTGGGATGTATCTCAACCCTATCAGGTTGTAAACCAATTGTATGACTCTCAAAACAGCAAAATAACTTTTGGGATAAGTAATGAAACCACAGAGTTAATTGCATTTTCAGGATCGGATTTTCCCACTCCCATATTTACATCTACAGTAGAAAACCAAAACCTCCATAGCTTGTCAGCGGCTGATGCTGTGTTCATCACACATCCAAAGTTTTTGTCTCAGGCAAACGATCTGAAAAAACATCGAGAAAAAAACAATGGTTTTTCTATCCATTTGGTCACAGTAGATCAGGTTTACAACGAGTTTTCCTCCGGCATGCAAGACATTTCAGCGATCAGAGATTTTATCAAACATATTTATGATAAAAAACCTGAAAAATTAAAATACACATTGCTTTTCGGAGATTGTTCTTACGATTACAAAAATCGGTCAATCACGCAAACCAACTATGTTCCGGTCTATGAAGCGAGAAACTCTCTTCACCCATTATATGATTTTTCTTCTGATGATTATTTTGGTTTTATGGAAAATCATGAAGGAGAATGGATCGAAGATGAATCGGGCGATCATACTATGGAAATCGGAGTAGGCAGATTGCCGGTAAAGACACAACAAGAAGCAGCAGATGTGGTTAGCAAGATAATCCGGTATGAAACCAGTACAAATGCTTTTGGAAAATGGAGAAACGAATTGCTGTTTATCGCAGACGATGGAGACAACAATATCCACCAAAGAGATGCAAACTATCTGGCAACTTATGTGGAAGAAACCAGATCAGAGTTTAATACCAATAAGCTGTTCCTTGATGCTTACGAGCAGATACCAAGCCCTTCCGGCCAAACCTCTCCTACAGCAAGAGACGCTTTTGAAAAAGCCATAGCTGAAGGTAAACTCATGGTGAATTATACAGGTCACGGGAATGAATCTCAATTGACCGTTGAAAAAATCATTGATGAAAATCAAATATCAGAATTGAAAAATCGAAGCAAGTTACCCTTTTTTATTACTGCTACCTGCGAATTTGGAAACTATGACAACCCAGACAGGGTGTCTGGCGGAGAAAAAACCCTTTTGAACCCAAATGGAGGGGCAATTGCACTGCTGACCTCTACCAGACCAGTATTTTCCAATACCAATTTCATTTTAAATGAGGCCTATTACTATGCCGCTATGGAGAAGGTAGATGGAGAATTTCCGAGACTGGGAGACATCATCAAAAATACCAAAAACAGAAGTTTGGAAGGAGCCAAAAACAGAAACTTTGCACTGCTTGGAGACCCTACTATGCGACTCGCATTTCCTAAGTATGAATTGGTTATTACAAGCATAAATGGAAAAGTGATTGATAAAGCCGACACGTTGAAGGCTCTGAGCAAGATCAGAATGCAAGGAGAAGTACGCAGGGGAGACCAGTCTGTTGTGACTGATTTTTCAGGCAAAATGTCTATGACAGTTTATGACAAACCCACTCAGTTTTCCACTTTAGGAAATGAAAATACTGTTCCTCAAAAATTTAACCGGAGAGACGCCCTCATATTCAAAGGAGAAGCATCGGTAACCAACGGTGATTTTTCAATTGAATTTGTTGTCCCCAAAAACATTTCTTACGTTTTTGGAGAGGGAAAAATCAGTATGTATGCCGTCACTTCCGGTGACCTACCTATAGATGCAAATGGTTCAAATGTTGACTTTAAAGTAGGCGGATCAAACCCTGATGCTCCGGAGGATATCACTCCTCCAAAAATCAGCTTATACATGAATGATTCCCTATTTGTATCTGGACAAACTACAGGATCGGATCCTTTATTCCTAGCCAAATTATTTGACGAAAGTGGCATTAACATTTCAAATGAAGGATTTGGCCAGGACGTCAGTATGTCCATCAACGGTGGGGAAGAAATACAATTGAATGACTTTTATTCAGCCTCCTTAGACAGTTACCAGGAAGGCTGGGTCAGTTACCCATTAAAAAACTTAGAACCGGGAAAACACTCCATTAAATTTAAAGCTTATGACACCTATAACAATGCGTCACAAACAGAAATCAATTTTATAGTTACTAATAATACTGCACTGAAGTTAGGAGATATCTCTGTTTACCCAAACCCGTTCTTTTCCGAAAAAGAACCAAATGTCACTTTCACATTTTCACATGATAGGGAAGGAGAAGAGTTGGTT
The DNA here is from genome assembly GCF_040151475.1 of Reichenbachiella sp. MALMAid0571. Taxonomy (NCBI): domain Bacteria; kingdom Pseudomonadati; phylum Bacteroidota; class Cytophagia; order Cytophagales; family Reichenbachiellaceae; genus Reichenbachiella; species Reichenbachiella sp. MALMAid0571. Next base: position 83,791 of record NZ_JBDKWG010000138.1, read on the forward strand.
GTTTTACTTAAAATTATAAATTTACAAGGGAGGGTAATATCAGAAAGCAGTTACCGTTTTGATGATAGCTTTGCAGGAATCAACTCAATAGAATGGAATGGAAAAGATGCCCAGGGAAACCGTCCTGACAAAGGGATTTATATATATAGATTAAATATTCAAAGCACTTTAGATGGTGCTAAAAATCAAGTACATAGAAAACTTGTTATCTATTAATTAGTTAGCTTTGTGTTCGCAAAATTCAAAACATGATAAAAAGACTAAATTATGCGATTTTAGCTTTTGCAATAACATTGTTGAATATAACAATTGCAAAGGCACAAACGTCGGGTGTGCTGTATGGACAGGATACATCCCGTAGAGTTATCACTACAGCCGTTCCATTTCTCAATTTCGCACCAGACTCCAGGGCTTCTGGCATGGGTGATGTTGGGGTAGCTACTTCTCCTGATGCCAATTCTGCTCATTGGAATAATGGGAAATTAGCTTTTATAGACCAAGATTACGGATTTTCAGCCTCTTACACTCCATGGCTGGGGAAAATAGTAGATGACATGTCCATTTCATATTTGTCGGGATTTTATAAAATCGACAGGGTCCAGACTATTGGCACCTCATTGCGCTATTTTGACTTAGGAGAAATTCAATTGACAAATGAACAAGGGATTAGTTTGGGACTTGAAAATCCAAGAGAATTGGCCTTTGATATGACCTACTCCCGAAAACTTAGTGAATATATAGGTGTTGGTGTAACAGGCAGATACATCTGGTCGAATTTATCAGGCAGCTATTCAGGAAACAATGGAGCTAAGTCTGGAAAAAGTGTTGCAGTCGATTTAGGTTTCTATTTCGATAAAAAATACATAGTAGGTGGAAAAGACACTGAAGTTTCTTTTGGAGCTCATATTTCTAACATTGGTCAAAAAATCACATACAGTAACGAAACTAATGCCGATTTCATTCCAACAAACCTGAGATTGGGCAGTGCCTACAAAACAAGTCTTGATCCATACAACACAATCACTTTCGCTCTGGATTTTAACAAATTACTAGTTCCCACCCCTCCACTGGTGGATTCTAATGGTAACATTGTAAGAGGAAGAGATGCAAATAGAAATCTATTAAGTGGGATTTTTGGTTCATTCAGTGATGCACCTGATGGATTTTCTGAAGAACTCAGGGAAATTACTATTTCAGCAGGAGCAGAATATTGGTACAGGGATGTATTCGCCGCACGTGCCGGATATTTCCATGAAACAGCAAATAAAGGAGGCAGAAAATACATTACAGTAGGACTTGGATTCAGGTATCAAAAGTTCGGTGTTGATTTTTCATATTTAATCCCACCAGAACAGAATCACCCATTGGCCGAAACCATCCGCTTTTCAATATTGTTTAATTTCGATAGAGGAATTGATGACTCTGAATCCATTTCGAATTAATGCTTGAAAGAACAATAGCTCCTCCCTTTGGAGAAATAACAAACCCGGGAATTCAACAAGCTGAAGTCATTTCATTTGCAAATGGAAGTTGGCTGTCCACTATAAACGCCGGAGATCAGCCGGTAATTAAGTGTGAAATCACCCTCGATTCAGGAATATGGTATGAGAATTTGTCAGGACTATCCTGGATCACCGCAAAAATTCTTCCCGAAGGAACCAAAAACAAATCTGCAAATCAAATAGCTGAGCTATTCGAGTTTTATGGTTCTTTCATAGAGATTAACCCGAGTTTTGACAATACATCTATCGCCGTATATACTCCAAAAAAGCATTTTGAACATGTAATGGCTCTATTGGCTGAGGTTCTCTTTCAGCCCGCTTTCAATAAGGACGAAATAGAGATTTTAAAGACCAATAAAATTCAGCAGCTAAAGGTAAATGGTGAAAAGACCAATTTTGTAGCCTCTCGGAAAATAAGAGAATCACTTTTTGGGTTAAAACACTCATACGGTCAGTTCTTATCTGAAGACGATGTTACCAATTTGCATAAAAGCGATATTGAAAAATATTATAATTCTTCTTTTCTCAAAGCTCAGAAATTCTTTTTGAGCGGGCTGGTGGATGACAAGGAAATTGAAATAGTGAAACAGTATTTTGACATAAATCAAACCAACCCGGATTCTTATAATAAGGAAAACGTTTTATCTATAAGCTCAAAAAACATTTTTGTCGAAAAACCGGGAAGCCTTCAATCATCTATAAGACTAGGCTGGCAGATCCCTGATAAAAGCCATCCGGATCATTTCAAATTGGTTTTACTCAACGAAATTCTAGGCGGATATTTTAGCTCTAGGTTGATGAAAAACTTGCGAGAAGACAAAGGATATACTTATGGAGTTAACTCGTATCCGGTATTTTTAAAACAAGCCTCTTTTTTGATCATAAGTGCCGATGTAATCGCAGAAAGCACACAGGATGCAATCAATGAAATCCACAAGGAACTGGATGTTTTGAAAAACGAAAAAGTTTCTGCAACGGAACTGGAAACGGTAAGAAACTACATGGCAGGCTCATTTTTGTCCAGTGTTTCTTCCCCTTTTCAACTGATGGAAAAATTCAAATCCATCAACAATCATGGATTAGACTATTCTTATTACGACAATTTTTTTTACAGTCTGAAAAATATCTCTTCCTCCGATATCCTGGAAACCGCCAACGAATACCTTAAAACTGACGGCCTGCATACTGTAGTAGTTGGAAAAAAATAATTAGATTAGTTGTCCAATTTTTATCCAGTAGGATGTCTTTTATATTCAAATAATCAAACTAATGTTAAAGCATTTTCTAGTTGTAATTTTATTATTCCCAATTCTTTGTTTCGGACAAGGCCCTAAACCCGATTCTCTGGATATTTACCTAAAGTCTCCTTATCAGAGTGTTTATACCCTGCTTTACTATCTCAATGAAGAGGGATATAACCCACAAAAAGCTGCTTTACCCATTTCTGATGCGGATTTGACCGAGGATGAGCGGATAGAAGTGGCCAACAGCCTAAAACAAGTACTTGATGGAGAAGGCATCTATATATATATGGATGAAGTGCCGAAAAACCCAAATTATGTGGACTCTACTACAAACAAAGCACAATATGTTTTGACTCCCAGATACCCCAACATATACCTGACCAAACGTGATAACAAATGGCAATTTCAATCCAGATCAATAGACGCCATTAACATCGCTCATGAATCGGTATTCAAATTTGGAACTGACAAGCTGTTAAAAATCTTGCCCAAAGTAGGTACAAAGAAGATTATGGGGCTAGCCATGTGGCAACACTTTGGCATTTTGATACTGGCATTTTTAAGTTTTTTAATTCATAAAATCTTCACTTTAATATTTGAAAAACTCATCTTGCGTGTATTAATATCTTCCGGATATGAAAAAATAGCTGCAGAATATATCCTTCCGGTAGCCCGTCCTCTCAGTTTGTTGTTTGTCACTATGCTGCTTGTTCTCTTCGTGCCAGTGCTACAATTGCCCGTGGTTTCTACCAAATATATAGATCCAATACTAAAAGCACTGTTGCCATTGTTTGCCGTTATCGTTTTCTACAAAATGGCAGACATACTTGCGCTCTATCTGCAAAAACTTGCCAGCAAAACAGAAAGTACTCTGGATGATCAGTTGGTGCCGTTGTTTAGAAAAACACTAAAAACGTTTATCGTCACCATTGGAGCCTTGTTTATTTTAGAAAACTTAAACGTGCCCATTCTTCCATTATTAACAGGTTTGTCCATTGGAGGCCTGGCATTTGCCCTGGCAGCACAAGATACCATCAAGAATTTCTTTGGTTCCTTAATGATTTTCATAGACAAACCTTTTCAAATTGGTGATTGGATTACCTCAGGAGATATTGACGGATCAGTAGAGGAAGTTGGCTTTCGATCTACCCGGGTAAGGACTTTTCGGAATTCGGTAGTCTATGTGCCCAATGGTAGATTAGCTGACAGTACTATTGATAATCATGGTTTAAGAAAATACCGAAGATTCTACACCCAAATTGCCCTTACTTACGACACCCCTGCCGAGCTGATTGAAATATTCGTAGAGGGACTCAAAGAGATAGTAAAACAACACCCGAAAACCAGAAAAGATTTTTTTGAAGTCCATTTCAACGAAATGGCTGATTTCTCCCTCAATATAATGTTTTACATATTCTTTGAAGTACCTACCTGGTCGGAAGAACTAAGAGCCAGGCATGAGGTGTTGATAGAAGTTGTGAAACTGGCAGAAAAACTGGGAGTAAACTTTGCCTTCCCAACACAAACACTGCATGTGGAAAACTTACCTGGTCAGAAGTCTTTGTCTCCAAGTTACGAATCACGAGATACGCTGAAGAAAAAACTAGAAGCTTATTTTTCGGAGAAATAATTAGCCTCAGCGGTATCCTTTTCAACATAGAATTTGTCGTAAGCCAAGCCTTGTTTCTGGTATTCTTTCTTTCGTTGATCTACCAGTGTCATGGTTTCATTATAAAGGGCTTCTCCTTCATCAATGTAGGCAATATCAATTCCCATAAAATCAAGAAGGGCAGCCACTTCCGTATCCCGACTATTGAAAATCAGGACACGGGAAGATTCGAGTTTGTCTGTGAGTGTTTTTGCCACCATAGCAGTAAAATTTAAAAGGTTAAACAAAAATAATAAAATTCAGATAATAGCTTGAGTTTTTAGTTTTAGACTCTAACTGGTAGAAGTAAGTGTGAGTTGAGGAAAATTGAGTATCTGTTCTGAACTGTAAAATATGGGTGAGGAGCATTGTAAGCCTACTCTCGGATTTCTAAAGTATTGGCTTGAAAATAATAAGCCCACCTTAAAACGAGTATATATGATCTGGGGAAACCAAAGTTCGCTTTCAGATGACTGAAGTATAGGTTCGTATTTTGAAGTATGGATTGGGGTAAATTAAACATGTATTTCGCATATGAAGTGTACATCAGATGTACCTGTTAAAGCAAAAGAGGGGGATATGAAGCCCCTCCATTTTTATCCATAACTGGTCTTGGCAATGCTTTGAATCACATCCTCTAGTGACCTGTAATCATTCATGACATATATGGTTGTCTTTTTATCCGGCGTGTGATGTACATCCTTGACCTGATATATTTTTGGATCACCATTTGATAACGACAGGATTATTCTTTCATCGGTACGTGGTAAATATTCAAATTGGTATTCTCTAAGAGGTGCCACCTGACCCTCATAGTCTATTTCTATTACGTTGACTGTCTCCATTTTTTTAATTTTTTCGCATTGATTTTATTAATATTTCATGCAACCTCAGGGTTTAGGCTTATGTTTTAATCCTATCAAAATGCCGATTAGAATAATCAGCAGGGAAAAGAGAACGAGTTTTATCATTGGAATTGCGGATTTTCACAAGCAAAGCCGGATTTACTTCAACCTTATGGAATTGAGGCAATGGGCCTCAATTCCTTGATTATAATAGTCCATCAAAAGGGATTGGATTATAAAAGTAGCCCTTTAAAAGTTGCTTACATTTAAAAACTAGTTTGAGGGGAATGTGAAGGCCTGAATTATTAGCCTCTTCCGAAATCCTAAGTGAATAGGAATGTTTGGGTACCGGATTTAGGTGGTGGGGATTTAGAAGCTAAGAAAGGATCTGTATAGCTCAACAAGACGAAACCAGTTGCTTTGTGAAAGCAATATTGCAATGAAGCTTCCAATTGAAAGGGGTTAGGGGGAACGATGTAGTATAAGCCCGGAAAACAGGTTTCCGTTTCCGGATCAGGCTCATCATGTTCAGGCAAAATATCCCCCTTGTCCATAACAACCTCCAGAACCAATTCGAAAACAGATTCAATCTCATTTACGGTGGGGTCAAACCTACCTTCCATATCCGCAGCATCTATAGAGAGATTGATCATGTAAATGCTCAACAAGATACTGAACGGTTTGGCGATATGGTATGTAATGAAACGGATCACAGGATAAAGTAAAGTAATGTTCTCGTCAACTCAAAACAATGCTTTAGTTTTTAGAAGTACCTTATAATTATGTTAAGTAAAATCACCAATAAGAAAGACGAGCAGATAAAAGAAAGACAACCTGTGAGCTATTCTAATTCTGCTAGATGAGATTCCGGATATCCGCTACGCTACTTCCGAAATGACACTCAAGAGATGACGCTACGGACAGGGAACGTTGGGTAAAGTAAGTGTATCACAGACAATTGCGCAGATGAATTATTCCTGTACAAATGAATATAGTAAAATAGCGTATCACAATTGCCTGGGATTCTCTTGCTGTTGAATGACCAATATGGAAGCAGGTTGGGAGAAAACCGTTAAGTCGTTTGGTCAGAGTAAGCCTTGCGGATGGATCAGTACGCTGGCCAAGCGGCTATTTATACTGATTGGTCATTAGACAATAGAACTTCAATCTCCAGAAAAGAACATATAGTTTTCTCAAAGAAACTTTCCCTTAATATCAAAAAACACCGTATCGTTAAATATTAGTTTTTGATACCCTGAAAATTGGTAACTGCGGATCGACGAAGAAGAGTTGTCAAATTCAAGACGGTATTTTCTGAAAGAATCGAATACCATATTTGATTCATTATATTGTCCTTCTATCGAGACAATTTGAGCAACGTTGTTTCTGGTAACAGTTACTTTTTGAGGTCCTTTTTCTCCTTTACGTTGAAAAGTCGTAGTGTTTCCTGAATTGGCGATATCATATTCACCATTGTATTTTGCCTGATCAAGGTTGAGGTCTGAAAACACTTTCAAATCAGAAGCCAGGTCAGTAGAATCAGGAACCAAAAGCAACTTCTCTTCTTTTCCTTTAATAGATACCTTCTTTTCCAATTTTTTCCCGTTAAGTACCTTTACCTGAGATTTTAGAAGGGAATCCAGGTCAACAAACTGAAAATCATTTTTTATACCAGTCGTTTTTTGCATCACTAAATCCTCGCATGAAACGAATACATGCAATGTAATAACCGACAATATTATTATAAAGGTTGATTTCCTCATGGGCAGCAATTTAGTTTGATTTTTTAACTCTACCTTTGTGGTAGTTGGATTAATATGGATTTGAAAATTAATAAGAAAACGAAATTTATCGACCTTGGTTTGATTGATTACAAAGAAGGTTGGGATTATCAGGAAAAACTATTTCTCGAAGTAGTAAACCTGAAAATAGCAAACAGATCGCTAAACCCTGAAGATCAAAAAGAGACTCCCAACTACCTTATTTTTTGTTCTCATCCACACGTCTATACACTCGGTAAAAGTGGTGACCAAAACCATTTACTCCTGGATGATTCAGAGCTTTCAGAAAAAGAAGCTACCTTTTACAAGATCAATCGAGGGGGAGACATAACTTATCACGGACCGGGACAAATTGTAGGATACCCTATTTTAGACCTGGATAACTTTTTCACGGACATTCATAAATACCTTCGATACCTGGAAGAAGCCGTGATCCTGACTTTGGCCGATTATGGTATTGAGGGGGGACGAATAGACGGGCTTACCGGAGTATGGATTGATTTTGAAGACAAAGTAAATGCACGAAAAATATGTGCGCTGGGAGTAAAAACCAGTAGATGGGTGACCATGCATGGTTTTGCATTTAATGTGCTCACTGACCTGACCTATTTCAACAACATTATTCCTTGTGGCATTGACGACAAAGCGGTGACTTCATTGGAAAAAGAACTAGGTGAAAAACCAGACCTGGCAGAAGTAGAAAAAAGGCTCAAGCAGCATCTTGCTAAACTATTTAAGATGGAACTATTGTTTTAAGTTCCACTTTTGACAAAATAAAAAAAGCCTTCCGGTTTCCCGAAAAGCTTTAGTTTATCTATGTAAAAGGGCAGATTACTTTTTGTCCTCTACCTCCTCGAATTCCACATCCGATACATCTGCATCAGTTGTTTGATCCGCACCAGCAGCACCTGCATCAGATCCCGACTCACCACCCTGAGCACCAGCAGCTTGCGAAGCAGCATACATTTCCTGACTAGCTCCTTCCCATGCCTTATTCATACCTTCCATTGCAGCATCAATTGCAGCCAGGTCAGCACTTTTATGGGCTTCTTTCAATTTCTCAAGAGCAGCTTCGATTCCGGATTTATTTGCTTCAGACAATTTATCTCCGAATTCTTTCAACTGTTTTTCAGTCTGGAAGATCATAGAGTCAGCAGCATTCAGCTTCTCTATTTTCTCTTTTTCAGCTTTGTCAGCATCCGCATTTGCTTCTGCTTCCTGCTTCATCTTTTCTATTTCCTCATCAGTCAATCCAGAAGAAGCTTCAATTCTGATTTTTTGCTCTTTGTTGGTACCCTTGTCTTTTGCAGATACATTCATGATACCATTCGCATCAATGTCAAATGTTACTTCGATCTGAGGAATTCCCCTTGGAGATGGTGGAATACCATCCAAATGAAATCTTCCGATTGTCCTGTTGTGAGCAGCCATAGGTCTTTCTCCCTGCAAAACATGAATCTCCACAGAAGGCTGATTGTCGGCAGCAGTTGAGAAGGTTTCTGATTTTTTAGTTGGAATGGTTGTGTTCGACTCGATCAATTTGGTGAACACACCGCCCATGGTTTCAATACCCAATGATAATGGCGTTACATCAAGAAGCAATACATCTTTAACTTCTCCAGTTAATACACCACCCTGAATAGCAGCTCCAATAGCAACCACTTCATCGGGGTTTACACCTTTAGATGGCTTTTTGCCAAAGAATTTTTCTACTTCTTCCTGAATGATTGGAATCCTTGTAGATCCACCCACCAATATTACTTCATCAATATCTGACAAAGAAAGTCCGGAATCCTTGAGTGCTTTTTTCACTGGCTCCATAGACCTTTTCACAAGGCTATCAGCCAATTGCTCAAATTTAGCTCTGGTCAACTTCCTTACCAAGTGCTTAGGCACACCATCAACAGGCATGATATAAGGCAAATTAACTTCTGTCTCCGTAGAACTTGACAATTCTATTTTAGCTTTTTCAGCAGCTTCCTTCAATCTCTGAAGAGCCATAGGGTCTTTTCTCAAATCAATATTTTCATCAGAAAGAAATTCCTCAGCCAACCAGTTGATGATTACAGTATCAAAATCGTCTCCACCAAGGTGTACATCACCATTAGTGGATTTTACTTCGAATACCCCGTCACCCAATTCTAGTATGGAAATATCGAATGTACCACCACCAAGGTCATACACTGCGATTTTCATGTCTTTGTTTTTCTTATCAAGGCCGTATGCCAATGCCGCAGCAGTAGGCTCATTAATGATCCTTTTTACTTCAAGGCCGGCTATAGCACCTGCTTCTTTTGTAGCTTGTCTTTCTGCATCGTTGAAGTATGCAGGAACAGTAATTACTGCTTCTTTTACTTCAGTTCCCAGATAGTCTTCAGCAGTTGACTTCATTTTTTGAAGGATCATAGCAGAAAGTTCCTGAGCCGTATATTTTCTGTCTCCAATAACTATTCTTATGGTATCATTGTTTCCACTTTCAACCTTATAAGAAACGCCCTTCTTTTCTTCAGAAATTTCTTTGAATTTCTTTCCCATAAACCTTTTTACAGAGCTTATAGTATTTTGTGGGTTAGTGATGGCCTGACGCTTTGCAGGATCTCCCACCTTTCTCTCTCCTTTTCCTCCATCTAAAAATGCTACGATGGATGGAGTTGTTCTCCTCCCTTCACTGTTGGGGATAACTACAGGCTCGTTACCTTCCATCACAGCTACGCAGGAATTGGTTGTACCCAAATCGATTCCTATTATTTTTCCCATGATAATTGTTTATACTTTTTTTAATTAAATTTCTCTTCTGCAAAGCTTTTATCAATGCTTGTGCCAATCGATATTACGGCTTTATTCTGTGACATATTGTCAGAATGTCAGAACTGATTTGATATAAATGAAAAAATTGGCTGAATTTATAGCACCGGAGAATGTAGTTAGCTGATGCTTTTTCTAAAGGTTATTTCTTAGAAACGTCATAAATGGGCTTTCCCCGTTCATCCCATTCCCGGATAATAGAAGGCCGGAATGATTCATCAAAAGGATCATCACCATATTGTATCTGTCTCTTTTTCCTGTTTCTAATGTCGTAGTACTCTGTCCATATACCAACCTTCCCGTCAAAATGATACTCACCTCTTACGGCTACATTTCCACTTTCATAAAAAGCATAGTAGTTTCCTTCCTTCTCTCCAAAATGGACAGGAATAATTTCCTTTATTTGTTTTCTCCCACGATCATAGTATTGCACTCTTGATTCCTTGGGCCATCCTTTGTAATATTTCTCCTTGCTTTGCAGGATATCATATTTATTCCACTCAGACCATCGGGCATGCTTTGTGCCTTTATAATACACCCCCTCTTCCAACAACTGATCTCCTAACATCTTCTTATAAGGTCCATGAAGAATACCTGCATTATCCTTATCAATTTTTCTCGAATTGACAATTTTCCTTTTCTTAAAGTCATACCAATATATGTCCCTGACATATTGATCCGGCTCTTCGTATTCTTTTAAGTAGTGAAATAATTCTAAAACCACTTTGTCTCCAAATCCGGTACGGACAAATCCCTTTTTAGTCCTTACTCCATAGAAAGTTCCCTTTTTTACTTTCTTTTCCTTGGGCGATTTAATTTCAACTTCACTTTCTGCTTCCATATCCAGAGTCAGAGGGGTATCATAATTGATTTCAAACAAATCGACTTCCTCTTCCTGTGCATAGGTTTCCATTACTCCCAAAAAAGTAACAGAACAGGTAAACAATATGTATTTAATAAAATCTGGTTTCATGGTAAATTCGCTAACGAATAAATCACTCAATTATTTCTGAAAAATAAAATTACATGGAATCCATGAGATAAGTACACAAAAAACAGCTATTATAAGGATTACAAAATATAAAAGCCGGAAATATTCCGGCTTTTAGAAATTTACCTTTTAATGTCTGTTATGTTATTCCGCAGACAGCTCAACAGACCTTTTAATGAAATTGGTCAATTTAGCTCCTGACAACAAGTTTTGTGACAGCAATGCAAGATCGTATGCTTGTCTGGCCAATTGTTCTTTAGCTTCGTCATTGTCTGCCTTCAGAATTTTAGCAATCAAATTATGATTGGCATTGATAGCCACATTGTATTGATCCGGCATGTCTCCTCCCATCATGAACATACCTCCACCACCACCGGTTTTGGCCATGTCTTTCATTCTTCTCATAAACTCCGGCATAGTTACAATTACGGGCATTTCATCACTCGGTAATGACTCCACAGATACTGTATTGTTTTTATCATTGATTGCTTTGTCAAACAACTCTTTAAGAGCAGTCTTTTCGTCTTCTGATAAAACAGATTCTACCTTCTCATCCTTGTCAATCAACTTATCAACTGTATCGGCATCTACTCTTTTCAAGCTGACGCCTTCCACTTTTTGCTCCAGGTGATTGATAAAATGACTGTCAAGCTGACCATCAAGTTTCAACACATCATAAGCCCTGTTTTTTGCCGATGAAATGAAAGTATCCTGTTTTGCAGGCTCGGTAGCATATAGCATTACCAGCTTTTTGTCTTTATCTTCCTGATTGGTTTTGATAAGCTCTTTGTATTCTTCAATGGTAAAGAATTTGTCTTCAGTGTTTTGAAGTAAGACAAAATCTTTTGCCTTATCATTGAATTTCTCTTCACTCAACATGCCATATTTCACAAAAAGTCCAATATCAGACCATTTGTCTTCAAACGCTTTTCTGTCATTTTTGAAAAGTTCTGAAAGCTTATCAGCTACTTTTTTGGTAATGTACGAGTTGATTTTCTTCACATTACCATCGGCTTGCAAAAAGCTTCTTGATACATTCAGAGGAATATCAGGAGAATCGATCACACCATGAAGCAACATTAAAAACTCAGGAACAACATCCTTCACTTCATCGGTAATAAACACCTGACGTGAATACAATTGGATTTTGTTTTTCTGAATTTCAAAGTCATTCTTAATTTTTGGGAAGTACAAAATCCCTGTGAGGTTAAATGGATAATCTACGTTCAAATGGATCCAGAACAACGGATCTTCTGAGAATGGATACAACTCCTTATAAAATGCTAGGTAATCTTCGTCCTTTAGTTCCGAAGGAGCTTTAGTCCAAAGCGGTATAGGGTTGTTTATGATGTTATCCTTCTTAACAGTTTTCCACTTCGTTTTGCCCTCTTTGTCTTTTCCGTCTTCTACGCTTTCATCTTTTTCTCCAAACCTGATTTCTACGGGTAAAAACTTACAATACTTATCAAGGATTCCCTGGATGCGTTGTTTATCCAAAAATTCTTTAGAGTCCTCATTGATATGAAGAATAATATCCGTTCCCCTGTTTTTTCTTTTTCCCTTAGAAATCTCAAATTCCGTAGAACCATCACAAACCCACTTGGCTGGTTCTGATCCTTCCACATACGATAGTGAATTGATTTCAACTTTGTCAGAAACCATAAATGCTGAGTAGAAACCCAATCCGAAATGCCCAATGATTTGCTGAGCATCTTCTTTATCTTTATATTTTTCTACAAACTCCGTAGCACCGGAAAAAGCAATTTGATTAATGTATTTTTTAATATCATCAGCTGTCATCCCAATACCATTATCGCTGACAGTGATGGTTTTTTTCTTTTCGTCAAAGCTCACATCAATTTTAAGATCACCCAGTTCTCCGGCATACTCTCCCAGAGAAGAAAGCCTTTTTATCTTTTGTGATGCATCTACAGCATTCGAAACCAACTCCCTCAGGAAAATTTCATGATCCGAATACAAGAATTTTTTGATGATTGGAAAAATGTTCTCCGTGTGAATGGAAATGTTGCCTTTCTCTTTCGTTTTAGTACTCATTTTTATCTCTAATTATTTTGAATAGATTTTATCAGAACCCCGGGAAGCCCCAAAGAACTCTTTTACCAGACAGCTTGGATTACAAAAGCTGTTCCAATCCTAAAAATTCGGCTTTAAGTGACATGTTGACATAATAGTAGGAGAATTTTGACAGACTTATGCCATCTGCTACTCAAAATATGTTCTGGACAATAACTGTGATTTGAATTACCTGATCCTGTCCGCCGAGCGTACCAGATTTTCGTCTCTGCGAATAAATCTATTGGCCAGGGCATTAAAAAACAAAGCTGTAGCAGAAAAGTAAAAACCCGGCAAATAAGCTGCCGGAGCTAATGGTGGCAACACTTTTTCTGCATCAAAAATAAAATAAACAGCAAAACCCAAACAAGCTCCTATTACTAAGGAATTGAGGGCTCCAAGTTTCATTTGCATTAATCTGTTTTCATATTTGAAAATAGAAAAAACGGCAATAATTGCCGCTAATACCGCCAATCCTGCTACCGGATAAACGGGAGATTTACTTATTATTTCAGCTTCTTGTGTTTCCGCATTGGCTTTATCATGAACAACTTCCCAGGCAGTCAGTGTAATTTTTTCTTTATTGTCAGTATCTACTTTTTGCCACAGTGGAAAAAACAACATCGTTATCATTGTTACGGCTACCAGCAAAAGAAATATGGATTGAATTCTTTGGATCATCTTCTAATTTTTTGGCAAAAGTAAAAAAGATGCAATTAGATTTGGTGAAAAATTTGCTATTTATCAGGGTAAGCGCATTTAAAAATTCTTACTATTCCCTGAACCCCTGCCTCATCGGCAGACGGGTATTCAGGGGTCTCTTAGGGTTGACTGTGACTTTAAAAGATACCGCAACTGGTAGGGTAAGGAGGTTTTATTTTTAAATGCGTTTACCCTGAAGGTTTGACTCAGAAAACACTCTTTTGTTAAGTAGCAACCTTAATCTTGTCTTCTGCTGCTTTGTTTTTGGATTTCAACTTTTCAAGAACAGACGCATCTTTGTTTTTAGTGTCTTTATCCTGCTCTGTTTCTTTGTTGTAAAGGTATTCATTGATACGGTTTCTCACTTCCTGAGTAGAAAGATTAAATTCCATAAATCCGGCACGGGCACACGACAACTGACCTGTCTCCTCTGAGACAATAATTGTCAAACTATCTGTTGCCTCCGACATTCCAAGAGCAGCCCTGTGACGCAATCCGTAAATTGCCGGAAGGTTGTCTTGCTCGGAAACAGGCAAGATACACCTTGCTGCAATGATATTATTATTATTGATAATTACAGCACCATCATGCAAAGGACTATGGCGGTTGAATATAGAAAGTAATAATCTTTTTGAAACCAAAGCATCCAGTCTGTCTCCGGAATTGGCATAAAATTTCAATTCTGAGTTTCTGGAGAAAACTATTAATGCACCTGTATTTGATCCTCCCATAGATTTGATCGCTTCAATTACGGGAGTAACATTCAGGTGCTCATTGTCATATTTATCTCTCCAGAGCTGCTTGAGGCTTTTGATGATATTTCCTTCATCAAACAAAGTAGTTTTACCTAAAAGCAATAAAAACTTCCTTATTTCCTGCTGGAAAAGAACAATGACTGCTATCACACCAACACCCATAAACTGACCCAAAATACTACTGAGCAACTCCATGTTAGCGGCTTTCACCACAAGAAATAATAAATAGAGAAATAAGAAACCAAGAAAGATTTTGATGGCTACACTTCCCTTCATCAGTTTGTAGATCTGATAAAGCAAAATACTCACCATGCCGATATCAATTAAATCGACCCAGCTTATTTCTAAAAACCCTATTTGAAATCCTAAAATCAATTGCTTATAGTTAGTTTATACAATTCAATGGTTTCCATAGCTTCCTTAACATCGTGCACACGCAAAATTGATGCCCCTTTCATGAGGCAGGTATTGTTCAATGCGGTAGTCCCGTTGAGTGCCTCATCGGCAGTTATCCCCAGCGACTTCCATATCATCGACTTTCTGGATACACCACATAGAATTGGTTTGTCCAAAAAGTTTAATAATTCCAACTTGTTTAATAATTCAAAATTTTGATCGAGGGTCTTTGCAAATCCGAAACCGGGATCTATGATGACATCCGATACACCCTGGGCATTTAACAATTTTATTCGGGCATTAAAATAATCAATTATTTCTGAAATCAGGTTATCATATACGGTTAATTTTGACATTGTCTGAGGATTTCCTCTCATATGCATCATAATGTATGGTACTTTGAGGTCAGCAACAGTTTCAAACATCTTATCATCAAGTCCTCCGGCGGAAATGTCATTGACAATTGATACGCCATTTTCTATAGTTTGTTTAGCAACCTCGGAACGGAATGTATCTATTGAAATTACCGCTTCGGGAAATTCTTTAAGTATAGATTCTACCCCATGAATGGCATTATTTGCTTCTGTTTCTACTGGAATATCCACCGCTCCAGGTCTGCTCGAATATGCCCCTACATCCAAAATAGCAGCTCCTTCAGACAGCATTTTTTCAGCTTTACCCAACAGGTCTTGGTCGTTTTTTATTTTTCCACCATCATAAAACGAATCAGCTGTAAGGTTGATAATTCCCATTACGACAGGGCTTGAAATATCCAATAGAGATCCATTTATATTTAAAGATGATTTTGGCATGGGTAGTCTGGTAATTGAATCCGATTTGGTTAATTTTGGATGATTTTTTTATGAAAAAGATTTAGAAAGTGGAAGAAACTACAATTGGCGAATATACTCAAGTTATAAAGGCTTGTAAAGATATTTTTGAAAAGAAAACCAAGGATTATGGTACCGCCTGGAGGATACTGAGACTTCCATCTATCACAGACCAGATTTATATAAAAGCCCAAAGAATCAGGTCAATACAGGAAAAGGGCACACAAAAAGTGGATGAAGGAATCTCCGGAGAATTTGTTGCCATCATCAATTACTGCATCATGGCGGTGATCCAGACAAAACTGGAATCAAACACTGAACTGGAAATAGAATATTCCAAACTGGAACCGCTCTATGATGAAATTGCTGAGGACACTCTAAACCTGCTCAAGAACAAAAACCATGATTACGGGGAAGCCTGGAGGGAAATGAGGGTATCTTCCATCACAGACATCATCCTGATGAAGCTCTTGAGGACTAAGCAAATAGAAGACAACAATGGACGAACGTTGATTTCGGAAGGAGTTGTGGCTAACTACCAAGACATGATCAACTATTCGGTGTTTGCCTTGATAAAAATGGGGTTTGTGTGATTGTTAAAACCTTGTTAACAAAATTAGATTTTAACTGAAACAAACAGGAAAAGATTAATTTTCCAAAACGAAAACTATATTAATATGAATGTAATCGCAGCAATTGTAAGGTTTTTAGTCGGAGGACTTTTTATTTTTTCAGGTTTAAT
This sequence comes from Reichenbachiella sp. MALMAid0571, assembly GCF_040151475.1. Lineage (NCBI taxonomy): Bacteria > Pseudomonadati > Bacteroidota > Cytophagia > Cytophagales > Reichenbachiellaceae > Reichenbachiella > Reichenbachiella sp. MALMAid0571. Next base: position 100,105 of record NZ_JBDKWG010000138.1, read on the forward strand.
CAAAATAAATGACCCTGTGGGTACAGCCATAAAAATGGAGGAGTACTTTGAGGTATTTAGTTCAGACTTTGGCTCTTTCTTTCACATTTTTGTTCCTTACGCCCTGCCAATTGCTATATTTTTATGTGTGTTGGAGGTAGTACTGGGTCTGGCCATCATTCTGAATTACAGAACCAGCATTTCATTTATCGTGCTGATTGTATTGATATTCTTCTTTACGTTCCTCACTTTTTATTCTGCATATTTCAACAAAGTAACCGATTGTGGATGCTTTGGTGATGCTATAAAACTTACCCCCTGGCAGTCTTTTTATAAAGACATCATACTGGTGGTTATGAGTATCTTTTTGTTCATCTTCAGTACTACCCAGCAATCACTCAAAGCCCAGAAAACATCCGATTATGTGCTTCTTATTTTTACAGCATTGAATATCGGACTTGCAGTATATGCAGTAAAACACCTTCCTTATATTGACTTTCGGGCTTACAAAATAGGAAACAATATTCCTGCGAATATGCAATCCTCTTCCGAGTTGATTTATGAATACATTATGGAAAAAGACGGGAAGGAATTTAAGTTTGAAACTTATCCCACAGATACCACTTACAAATACAAGGAAATGGTACTGACCAACCCTGAGGTACTTCCTAAAATCACAGACTTTGCTATATGGAATGATGACGGTGACTATACAGAAGATATGTTTGTTGGCAAAAAGCTGTTCCTTGTTATTTACGATGTATCCAAAACCAATAAGGAAAGCTTTTCCGAAGTAGTAAATCTTCAAACATCACTAGGAGATCAGGTAGAGGTAATTGCTCTTACTGCTTCCGATGCTGAAACATTCAAACTATTTCAAGACGAAACAGGCTTCAGTTCTCCCTTCTACTATACGGATGCAACAGTACTCAAAACCATCACCAGATCCAATCCCGGACTTTGGTTGCTTGATAATGGTACAGTGGTAGGAAAATGGCATTACAATGATGTCCCTGAATCCTCCACGGTACTTGGATTAGTTGGTCTTTAAATCCAGACCAGAAATCAGGATTTCATTGTCATTAAAATCCATTCAAGAAGGTAATTCAAAACTTCCTCTTTTTCCAGGTCGTTATGCGGTTCGTGTTTTACGCCTTCCCATAATTTGAATGATGCCGAACTACCGGCATTTTCTGCGAATTGTTTCGAGCCTTCAGAAGAAGTGATTTCATCCTCAGACCCATGCCATACCAATGTCGGTATTTTAAGCCGTGATGCATTCTTTATAGCCCAACGGCCAGCATCATACGATTCCAATCCAAGCCTCACGGACATCTTTCTATGTACCAATGGATCGTTTTCATAAGCATCGTTGCAGGCAGCATCCTTAGTGAGCATAGAAGACGAAAACCTACTTCCTTGGGTAAAGGAAGGAAAAATCTTATTTATTATTTTAGCTACTTTAAACTCTAAAGCAGAAGGCTGAATTTGAGCTTTCAGCCAGGAAGAAGACAGGATGGCACCAGATAGTTCGTTTGTGTTTCTTATGAGTGTATAATTAGCGACAATATTTCCTCCGAAACTATGTCCATATAAAAACAAAGGCAAATCATTGTATTCCGCTCTTGCTGCTTTTAAAATTTCCTCCACATCATCCAACAAGATTTCATGTGATGGAGTATGTCCTCTTTTTCCTTCAGACTTACCATGTCCACGTAAATCAAAAGCAAAAACAGAAATATTATTTTCAACAAAAAACTCCGCTACATGCTGGTACCTGCCACTATGCTCTCCCAATCCATGTACAATACATAAGACGGCCTTTGGATCGGGGCTACTCCAAGCAATGGCTTTAAGCTCAGCACCATCTTTTGCAGTTAAATTGAAATAATCTGTTTCCATACTCTTATTAAATGTGATGCTAATTTAGAAGAATATTTACATTCAAAAACAGGCATCTTTGATCTATTGGCTTTTGCATTACTTCCTATTGGCCATCCAAACCCCACCCAAAACAACTCCCATTCCAATAAATTGATAGAAATTAAGGTGCTCGCCATCTAAAAGCCCCCACGCAATCGCAACCATCGGAATGAGGTAGGTGACAGAACTGGCAAATATGGGACTGGAAATTTGAATTAATCGGTTGAACAATATAAGAGCCCCTGCGGTACCAACTATTCCCAGTATGGAAACATAAGAAAAAGCAGTTAAAAACTCTGACTCTAAGCTTATTTTTCCAAGAAAATCAGTAAATCCAAACAGATATAAAAAACAAAAAGGACTGGTCAGAAACAACGAAATGGCGGTAATGTCAATTGCCCTCATATCAGGTGTATATTGTTTGATCAGGTTGATGTTGGTTCCGTAGAGCAATGTGGCTAAAACCACGAAAAGTGCGTAGTAATTGATGCCGGACAAATTGAAATAAGATGCACCCAAGAGAAGAATCACCGTTCCGGAAAAACCAAAAAGAATACCAACAATATTCATCCATTTGACTTTGTGTCTAAAAAGTAAAAAGCCTATAAGTATGACAAAAATCGGTGTAATAGCATTAATTACCCCGGCAATAGAACTGTTGATTTTTGTTTGAGCTATGGCAAAAAGAAATGCCGGAATAAAGCTTCCATTCATTCCTAAGAGGAATAGAAGTGGTAGTTTACCTTTTGGTAATTTTGGAATATTGCGAATAGCCACAGGCAGTAATGCCAAAAATGCCATTGTAATTCTCAGTGCTCCCAATTCTCCGGGAGTAAATACCAAAAGGCTTTTTTTGATTAAAATAAACGATGTTCCCCAAATAAGAGAAATAGAAGCAAGCATTATCCAAGCCAGTAATTTACCGGATTGAGCATTGGCTGTCATTCAGAAAAAACGTTAACCATGCCAAATACTTCTTCCACTTCGTCGAGTATGGCAACAGTGTCTTCATAGGTAGGTGATTCAACCAGACGTGATCTAAAAGGTTTGAAATTTGGAATGCCTCTAAAATAGTTGGTGTAGTGCCTTCTCATTTCAAAAATACCTGTTTTTTCACCTTTCCACTCTACTGAAAACTGAAGGTGTTTTTTAGCAACATCCACTCTTTCCTTTAAGTCTGGGGATGGGAGTTTTCTTCCAGTCAAAAGGTATTCTTTGATCTCATTAAATATCCACGGATAACCAATAGCTGCCCTTCCGATCATTATACCATCCACTCCATATTTATTTTTATACTCCAGAGCCTTCTCCGGAGAGTCAATATCGCCATTACCAAAAATAGGAATATGAATATCCTGATGGTTTTTTACTTCTGCAATGTAATTCCAATTGGCTTCTCCCTTGTACATTTGCTGGCGGGTTCGGCCATGTATGGTCAGTGCCTGGATACCTACATCTTGCAGCCGTTTAGCTACTTCGATGATTTTTATGGTACTGTCATCCCATCCAAGCCTTGTTTTTACGGTGACTGGTTTATCCACTCGCTTCACAATCTCTGCTGTCATGGATTGCATCTTTGGCAAGTCAAGCAAAATACCTGCTCCTGCTCCTTTGCAAGCCACTTTTTTTACCGGACAACCATAATTAATGTCTATGATTTCCGGATTGGCAGCTTCTGCAACAGCAGCAGCCTCTCTCATTGATTCTATTTTATCACCAAAAATCTGAATACCAATCGGACGCTCGTAATCATAAATATCCAGTTTTGCCACGCTTTTAGTTGCATCCCGGATGAGTCCTTCGGCTGAAATAAATTCGGTGTACATCAAATCCGCTCCATTTTCTTTGCAAACAGCACGAAAAGGGGGGTCACTCACATCCTCCATAGGGGCAAGCAACAACGGGAATTCACCCAATTCAAGATCACCAATTTTTACCATTCTGTATTACTTTATCCAAGTGATAAGTATATTTTTGTCGCAAATTTACGTCAATTATGCTCAATTCACCACAAACGGAAAAAAATCCCTGGGTATCTTTATTGATCATAGTCTTGCTTTCATTTGGCACTGCTTTGGTTTCTCCTCTTTTATTTTCATATCTGGTTTCGCTTGCCGTAGGAGCAGATTACTCTGATGTTACATCGGCCTTTAGTCAGCCTGACTTATTCCCTCATCTTAAAGGAGCCCTGCTCACCGTTCAATTCCTTACCTCCCTCTCTGCCTTCGTATTGGTACCGCTCTATTTCATTTGGCAGTATGAAGACAGAATGTTTCAGCTCTATTTTCGATTCGATAATATTAATCCGGTAGCAGCATTGACAACAAGCCTTCTTGTATTGGCTTTTATGGTTGTCAATAGTGTGTTTATAGAATGGAATATGAATATAGAATTTCCGGAAAGCATTGCGACTATAGCCAGAGAAATGGAAGACCGGGGAAAAGTCTTAACAGACTATTTTACAGATTTCGATACCATCCCATATTTCCTTTTTTCAATAATAGTGATTGCCATAGTACCGGCTATTGGTGAAGAATTACTTTTTAGGGGAGTAATCCAAAGACAGGTATTAAGGATATCGGGAAATGTGCATGTAGCAGTATGGTTGGCAGCTATCTTTTTTAGTACTTTCCATTTTCAGTTTTTTGGTTTTGTTCCCAGAATGCTATTGGGTGCTCTGTTTGGTTATTTATTTGTGTACTCAGGCAATTTGGTTTATTCAATAATCGCCCACTTTGTCAACAACGGATTTACCCTTCTGATGATTTATTTACACCAAAATGATATGGTATCATACGACATTGAAAATACAGAAACTGTACCTTTGGAATCTGTTGGAATATTTGCTATTATAGGGGCAGTGCTCTTTGTGTATTTTTACAAACAAATGAATCCCGTAGGCAACCCAGCGAATGAGTAAATGGCAAAAAGTGTTTTCCGACAATCAGGAGTACCGTGCAGAAATCGTAAAATCAGTATTGGAAGATAAAGGGCTAAAACCAGTTTTGGTAAACAAAAAAGATTCAACTTATCACTTTGGTCAATATGAAGTTCATGTCGAAACCAACGACGTTTTATTGGCTATTAAAATCATAACGGATGACATCAACTTCTGAAAAAAAATTTTCCGAACTGGCCAAAAGGTTGGTGACGGGTATTATCGGTGCAGCACTTATGATTTGGCTCATTGCCATAAGTGAATGGGGATTCTTTGCCATCTTTCTCTTTGGCACACTCATCACGCAGTTGGAATTTTATAAGCTTTTGATACAAGGCGGTTACATTCCATTAAAAACATATGGAGCAATAGTCGGAGGCATTCTTTTTACTATTGCTTTTTGTATCGAAGCAGGTAAAATCAAAGGTGAGTGGCTCTTCCTTCTCTTTCCACTTACTTCCATCATCTACTTTATAAAGCTTTATAAAAAGGGGGAAATGTACCCTTTCAGAAATATCGCTTTTACCTTTCTGGGCATTTTTTATGTGGCTTTGCCATTCTCTCTGCTTGGAGCGGCGGCATATACTCTTGGGGTTTATAACCCGAAAATCATTATCGGAATATTCCTGATTCTGTGGGCAAGTGATACCGGGGCTTACTTTGCAGGCACATTGTTTGGAAAAAGAAAATTGTTTGAGAGTGTATCTCCTAAAAAATCCTGGGAAGGAAGTCTGGGTGGTGCTATCCTCTCCTTAGCTTTTGCTGTAGGCATCTCCTATTTTTTCGTAGATTTACAGCTTTGGAAATGGATAGTAATATCCGTCCTTACGATAGTGGGAGGCACATATGGCGATCTCGTAGAGTCACTCTTTAAAAGAAGCATGGACATCAAAGATTCCGGCACAAAACTACCTGGACATGGTGGCTTTCTGGACAGGTTCGATGGCTTATTGCTCGCCATTCCTTTTATAGTAATATTTCTTAAGTTTTTTGCGAAGCATTAGGTTTTATCTACAAAAACAGCTTTGGATTTATCTGCTTTGCTTACTTTCTGGCAAAAGTTTCTGTAGTCTTCACAGAGTTCTTTTCATACCGTCTTTAAAGTATGTTTTGATAAATTGGAAAAGGTTTCCCACAGGATAATTTCATAATAAATATCCCCGTAGCAAGCTGACGGGGTATTCAGAGGAGTGTTTTTTTGATGAAAAATCTAACGTTTTTCAAACTTTCCGCAATTTACCCCGATGCAAACATCGGAGAATTCTATTGATTAAAAAAAAATTCCGTTTTGAAGGATAACTTTTCGACTCAGCCTTCCTTAGGGTATGTAAAGCAGTAAGAAATGTCATACACATCATATACTACGGAAGATTTTGTTTTAGATAAGGAGTTTAGGGATTGGGTGATCAACCCTGAAAAAGAATCTAACCTCTACTGGAAGGAGTGGATGGTAAACCATCCTGATAAAGTAGAAACTATAAAATCAGCCATTGCACTCATCCATAATTTACCTGTAGAAAAGCATCAGTTGAGCAAAGAGGAAATGCATCAGATGGGACTCAATATTGAATCTGCTATAGATGCAACTGAGGCGGGTGACGATTCGGAAATTGACAATATAATCCCGATCAATCCATACACCCTTGCCGCAAAAGAAAGTGACAAAAAGAAACGTAGAAATTATTTTGGCTTGTTAAAAATAGCCGCATCTGTGGCAATATTAGTGGCTTTGTCTGTATTCATTTACAATAGAATACAGTCTGAAGAAACACTAAGCAGCTTTGATATAATCACCAAAGAAAACCCTAAAGGACAAAAATCTACTATCTACCTCAACGACGGGTCTAAAGTAACACTCAATGCTAACAGCAAACTCAGTTATTCCAAGCCTTTCAGTTCTGACAAAAGAGAATTGATATTAGAAGGAGAAGCATTTTTTGAAGTAGCTAAAGATGCTAAAAGACCTTTTATAGTTAAAACCGGAAATATTAGCACAACAGCTCTTGGTACTTCTTTTAATATACTGGCATTTTCCAATACAAAACAGGTGAAGGTCTCTCTAACTACGGGTAAAGTAAGGATTGATGAATTGAGTAAAGATGATGGCACTTCTGATGCACACCTGCTAGAGCCGGGAGAAGAACTGACCTACAGCCCTATCAGCGGATATACCAAAACACTCTTCGACATAGAAGAAGTAACAGCCTGGTCGAAAGGTATTATTTACTTTAAAAACGCAGATACGGAAATGGTGATTTCCAAATTGGAAAGGTGGTATGGTGTAGATATTGACACTGCAAACGAAAACTCCAGAAACTGGAATATTACGGCAAAATTTGACAATGAATCTCTGGAAAATGTGTTGCGCTCTTTGAGTTATTCCGAAAAATTTCAGTACTCTATCGATGAAAAAAATATTTTAATCAAATACTAAAAAACTATATAATGAAAATGATCAATTCCACATAAAAAAACAGCAATGCTCCAGGAGCACTGCTGGTTAAATTCTTTCCTACTGAAATGCGAAGTTTCGAAGCAAGACATTTCAAATGGAAGGAAACGTTCCAATGTATTTTTCTTCACATTAAAACATATCAAAATTATGAAATTTAGACGATTACTCCTATTTAAAAAAGTTGTAATGTACTCATTCTACGGTTTATCCCTTCAGTTTCTTCTTTATGGGCTGCTTTTGGCAGCTGGTGAAAGCAATGCACAAAAAGCTACAAGTGTAAAAGAAGTAAATGTAAGTATTGATTTTTCTGACGATAATCTGATTACCGTATTTGAAAAAATAGAAAAGCTTTCAGATTACAACTTTGTATTCGATAAAAAAGACCTTGACAAAAGAGTCAGGGTGAATGGCAACTATAAAGAAGATGCTTTGTACAATGTGTTAATGGATATTTCTAAAAAATCCGGCCTCACATTCAAACAGGTCAATAAGAATATCAATGTACAGAAACAAAACAACCATTTTTCACTTGCAAAAGAGGAGGAGCTGATTCAAGTCCTTACAGATATTGAGGTGTCAGGAAAAATCACAGATGAAAACGGAGATGGACTGCCTGGAGCATCTATAGTTATTAAGGGCACTGCTCAGGGAACTACGAGTGACATAGATGGTAATTTTAAAGTGACTACTTCGGATGAATCCATACTTACCATTTCCTTTGTTGGGTACATTACTCAGGAGGTAATTGTTGGAGGCAGAAGTACCATCGATACTCAATTGGTATTGGATGCAGAACAGTTGGAGGAGATTGTTGTCGTAGGCTATGGTGTTGTGAAAAAGAGTGATCTGACAGGGTCTGTGGGACAAGTGAAATCCAAAGAGATTAATTCTTATCCGGCAAGTTCTATGATGCAGGCAATGGCAGGTAGAGTGGCAGGAGTGCAGGTGATTCAATCTACTGGTGCTCCTGGTGCTGGTGTCAGCGTAAGAATCAGAGGAACCAATTCCATACAAGGAGGCAATGAGCCATTGTACGTGGTTGATGGATTTCCATATTCCGGAAACCCAACGAATATTAATAACTCTGATATTGAAAGTATTGAAATATTAAAAGATGCATCCGCAACGGCAATTTATGGCTCTCGTGGAGCCAATGGTGTGGTATTAGTTACGACCAAAAGAGGCAAAGCCGGAATAACAAAAGTAGATATTGAGTCCAGCTATAGTGTACAAACTCTAAGGTCAAAATTAGATTTGATGAATGGAGAAGAATATGCTACCGTAGCAAATCTTCAGGCCGAAAATGATAATGTAGCACCATATTTTACCCAACAGGAAATAGATGCTTTTGGCGAAGGTTTTGATTGGCAGGATTTGGTTTTCCAAAAAGCACCAATTAAATCCTCTTCGATCAATATAAATGGAGGCAGTGAAAGTACTCAGTATTCTATAGGAGGTAGTGTTTTTGGTCAGGAAGGCATCATAAAGGGAAGCGATTACAACAGGTATTCACTCAGCACCAATTTCAATCATAAAATAAGCAAAAAAATTAGCTTACAGTTGTCCAATTCTTTATCATACCTGAATACAAAGAGAAAAGACAGTGGTGGTGGATCCAGAGGAAACTCACTTATAGGTGCTGCTATTGCAGCTGCTCCTATTTCCAAACCATACAATGAAGACGGCTCATATACTGTTTTGGGAAATGCATATCCCTTTGTTCCTGTTGATGTCTTAAATCCATTGAATTTTATCAACGAACAGCAACGAGAAGTTAAAGCCAATGTAGTGCTCACCAATGCTTCTCTTTTCTACAAAATCACTCCCGATTTGACCCTAAAGGTATCTGGAGGTATTGAAAACAGAGATGATCGTACTGATGCTTATACTACTCGTAATTTTCACAACTCTTCCGGATCAGCTAGTGTGAGCACAAGTCAATTCAGAAGTTTGTTAAGTGAGAATACCCTAAGCTACAGCAAAACCCTCAACGAAAAACATCAAATTTCTGTAGTAGCAGGATTTACATATCAGGACTTTGTATCCACATCACTTGCAGCCAGTGGAACAGGTTTCTTGAGTGATGTATTTCAATCACATAGCCTGGAGTCGTCTGAAACACCGGGAATTCCATCAACAGGATATTCAAAATCCGTATTGAGCTCGTATTTGGGGCGGGTAAATTATGCCTTCAACAACAAGTACCTAATGACTTTGAGCTTCCGTACCGATGGTTCATCGAGATATAGCAAAGACAACAAATGGGGGTATTTTCCATCGGCTGCTCTGGCTTGGAGACTTGGTGATGAGGAATTCATGAAGGGCATAAACCTTATTTCTGATTTAAAAATCCGTACAAGCTGGGGACGAACAGGTAGTCAGGCAATCAGCCCTTATACCACGCTAAACCTGCTGTCTTCCGGCCTTACAGTTCTCAATGACCAACTATACAACACCTTCGCTCCAGGCACCAGATTGCCAGGGGATCTTCGATGGGAAACAACAGAACAATTCGACTTTGGATTTGATTTAAGCTTGTTGGAGAATAGGATTTTCATTACCGCAGATTATTATATTAAGAATACCAGTGATCTGCTCAACACGGTACTACTCCCTAGTTCATTAGGTTATACTTCTACCATTCAAAATATAGGTTCTGTACAAAACAAAGGGGTTGAGCTGGGTGTTACTGCGAAAATTCTGACAGGTGATTTTAACTGGGAACTGTATTCCAACATTTCGATCAACAGAAACAAGGTAACCAAACTGCATAATGGAGAAGACATCTTTACTTCAAGTGTATCTGTTCTGGCTATCAATGATAGGGTTCAGATTCTCAAAGAAGGATATCCGATAGGACAGTTTTGGGGTTTTAAGGAAGATGGATATGATGACGAAGGGTATATTAAAATAGTAGATACAAATGAAGATGAAATTATCAACTCTGATGACAAAACTTTTATTGGAGATGCTAATCCTGACTTTATTTATGGATTCAATTCAAATATGTCTTATAAAAACTTTGAACTTTCATTGTTCATTCAAGGTTCTCAAGGCAATGACATTTTCAATGCCAGTTTGATTCCTTTGACGAATGATTTTGGTCAGGGCTTAAATGCACCAAGAGGAGTGTTCCTGGATCATTGGACTCCACAAAACACGAATGCCAGGTATCCTCTGATTAGCAGGAATACGGATGCCTATGCATCAGACCGATGGATTGAGGACGGTTCTTATTTACGTTTGAGGAACATCGAATTGGCCTATACCCTTCCAATTGAAAGCAATTGGCTAAGAAAGGCTCAATTTTATTTGAGTGGACAAAATTTGTTGACTCTTACCAAGTATTCCTGGTGGGATCCTGAAGTTAATTCGAGAGGAGCAAGCCAGCCGGGGATTGATCATTTTACTTACCCTATTCCAAAAACGTTGACCATCGGAGTTAGGGTTGGATTGTAGTAAATGGTGATTTTAACATCAGATCAACTAAAAACAAATGACATGAAAAATATTAAAACAATAAATAAATACTTTTATAGCCCACTTAGAACCAAAATTCTCAGTATTCTGAGTCTGGTTATGGTTGCTTTGTGCATCTCATGCGAAGACATGCTGGAAGAAGAACCTAAGGCAGTAGCGGCAGAATTGTTCTATAATACAGCAGAAGAATTAGAAGCCGGAGTAAATGCAATTTACTCTCCAATGCGAGGAGGCAGAGCAGAATTTATTGCAGTATTAGATGCCCACACCGACTGGGGTTATGGCAGAGGAAGCCGTGCCAATTACAACAGTTTTTCAGGGTTTAACTCTGGCAATATCAATGTTGCAGCAGGAAGGTGGAACGAGTTTTATTTAAGCATAAGAAATGCCAACTTTATTATTAAAAATGCGCCGGAAGCTTCTTCAGTAGCACAAACAGACATAGATAAGATTGTAGGGGAAGCTAAATTTTTGAGGGGAATGGCTTATTTTGATTTGGTAAGGGGCTGGGACGGAGTACCTCTGAGAACAGAGCTAAACATGAACGATATTGATGCCAAAAAGAGTACGTCTGCAGAAGTGTATGATTTTGTCATAAGTGATTTGCTCGAAGCAGAAAAGCACCTTCCTGAGGATCCAAAAGACATAGGAAGACCAACAGTGTATGCAGCCAAAATGCTTTTGGCAGATGTTTATTTAAACCTTGGGATGTATGCTGAAGCTCGTGATAAAGCTGATGAAGTTATCAAATCCAATAAATTTAATTTGGTGCCAACTTCGGATATTGAGGATATACAAAACAATCTTTTTGGCCCTGAATTGCTTACTTCTTCTGAAGAAATTTTCTCTTTCAAATACACCCGTCAGCCAGGCTTTGGCAACTGGATACTTTTTGTATTAAACCATCCAAGTACTGGACTATTTAATTTTGGAGGAGCTTATGCACATTATAGTGATGCCAGTAATAAGTTCTATGAAACATGGGACGATGATGACCTTCGCAAATCACTTTGGGATCAGATCAGCTTTGGCTTGGGAGCAACTACATTGGTTTCAAAAAAATATATAGATAACCAGGCTGCAGACAGAACAGGAGCAGGGAATGATCTCCCAATATACCGTTATGCAGAAGCACTATTAATATATGCAGAAGCGGCTACCAGAGCCTCAAACAACTTGACTACTGAAGCCATGGAGGTACTTAACAAAGTACATAGACGAAGTTTTGGTTACGATCCTGAAGTTCCTTCTGTTGTAGATTTCAATACCGCCGATTATGATGCCAGTTCTTTTGTCGATCTTGTGCTGCAAGAAAGGGCGTATGAATTTATTTTTGAAGGTAAAAGGTGGTTTGACCTCAAAAGAACCGGTAAAGCAGCTGCAACTATTCTGGATGTTAAAGGGATTAATATTGAAGAAAAGCACTATTTATGGCCAATTCCTACGGTGGAGTTGGAATTGAATGGAGCCATGAGACCCGAGGATCAAAACCCTGGTTATTAAAAACAAAATAATAAGTCAAGAACCTATCGTCCAAAGCTCAAGACGATAGGTTCTTTTTTTGATAGAAAAAGAATGGAAAAGATAGAAAGAAGAAAGATGATCAAATCGTTGGGAGCATTATCTCTTGGCATTGCAACTCCTTCGTTTTCAAAAGCGGAGAAATTAGTTGCTCCCTACGAAATCAAAAGGAACGGACTGGTTACTGATATTTTGGTAGTAGGTGGTGGAACCGCCGGAACGATAGCAGCCATTCAGTCGGGTAGAGCTGGTGCTCAAACCATTCTCATCGAAAGTGGAAGTCAACTTGGTGGAACCACCACAACTGGTGGTGTTGCATTTCCCGGAATATTCCATGCCTGGGGCAAACAGATCATAGGTGGAATCGGCTGGGAACTGGTAATGGATTGTGTTCAACTCAATGGAGATAAATTACCAAATTTTTCTATTTTACCTGATCGGCACTGGAAACATCAGGTGACGGTAAATGCCCCTTTGTACACTCTACTGGCTGAAGAAAAATGCCTGGAAGCTGGTGTCAATATCCGGTATTATGAAACGCCAACATCCATTGAGTTTAAAAAAGGAAAGTGGATCGTAGAAACCGTTGGAAAAGGGACTTCAACTCAAATCACTTGTAATCAAATAATAGATTGTACGGGCAATGCTTTGATTGCCTCAATGGCGGGTTTTGATGTGCTAAGAGAAGCGGACACTCAGCCAGGTTCACTTATCTTTCGAATAGGTGGGTATGACTATGACTCTCTTGATTTAACAAAAATTCCAAAACAATACCACGGTGTGCTTAGGCAAAACATGCTTGTAAACCAAACCAGAACAAGTAGGGAACATACATTTGTCCCCTACGGATACGTATATGTACCGGGTGCAGATTCTACTACATCTGAATTCCATACCGCAGCAAATCATCAGGGAAGAGCTACTTTTCTAGAATTGGTGCGTACCCTACGGACTTTTCCTGGATGTGAAAATGTAAGAATACTGGATTTAAAAACCGAAACGGCTGTAAGGGAAACCTATCGTATTGATGGTGTTTATAAAATGACACATCTGGATTATGTGGAAGGGAAAGTCTTTGAAGACTCTATATCTCATTCCTTCTACCCTATAGACCTTCATCGAGAGGGAAAATCCATCTATCAGGAATTTCTAAAACCTGATGTGGTGGCAAGCATCCCATTAAGAGCCCTTATACCTAAAAACAGCAAAAACTTTCTTGTGGCTGGCCGTTGTGTAAGTAGCGACAGGTTGTCCAATTCCGCATTGCGGGTACAGGCATCCTGCATGGGAATGGGGCAAGCAGCAGCGGTAGCAGCGGTTTTAGCAAGTAAAAATGGAACCACTCCTGCTGAAGTTCCTATTGAGGATGTCAAAAAAATGCTCAAAGAACATGGAGCGATTGTTCCTGATCAGGCTTAAATATTATTGAAGTTGCTTAAAATCAATCATTTTTTTATTTCAGGGAGTCTCATTTTAGTGCTTGTCATTTTGAGTGCTTTTTTGGAAGAAAAAAAAATAAAATACACACAAAATCCTACAATCAGTTATGACGGAAAGGCTCAAACTATTGTTACCGCTTATAAAGATACTTTAAACAATGATTCCCTTTATTTAGTCAGAACAGAACAGAATATTCCGTTAAATTATTTCAAAAAAATAATCACAGAGGTTTGTTTTGACAATGAATGTCGCCTGTTGGATATTACAGTTTTTTGGAACATAACAGGACGGTATTTGGGCTTTGAATTGGTCAATAACGAATTTTTAAGTAAGCACGACCATGAGCCATTTGTTGCGAGTGAATATGAAAGATTGAATGAATTACTTGCTGATCCCACTTTACCGTTAGGTGATACTTCTTTTGAAAAACTGATAGAACTCCCAGAAAACGAAGATGATTCGGTAGATGGAGTTTCAGGTGCTACATCTGTAGAAGTCTCAAAAATGGTAGTCAAGGGAGCTGCCTATACTACTTACACATTATGGAATATTGTACATGGTTCAACAAAGGATTTGATCTCTAATCTCACTGAAAAACAGTTAACACCTGATTTGATTCACTTGATTTTAAAAAGTGGGGATGTTAGTGATAAAGTTTGGGCTTTGAATAGAATAGATCAATTCACGGTTTTAAACTCAAAGTTGGCAACCTCACTTTTAGATATTATTGCTTCAAAAGACTTTTTTCTGTCCTATTCAGCACTCAACGCCATTAAAACATCGCATCTCAATTCTGATACTTTACAAGATGCGCTGTTTTCAATTTACCCGGAAGCTGACCACAGTATCAAAAATATGATTGTTAAGAAGCTGATGGAAGCACCTTATTTGAATTCGGAGGTTGTAGATTCATCGAGAAAATTGTTGATTAATTTGAATGGACAACAATTAAACAGTTTCTTAAAATTATATACAAAGTTCAAAGTAAATGATTTGCAAACGTGTTTGAGTATATCAGAGATTTTACAAAACGATAATAGATTCATTGCCCGGCAAGCATATAACTTTTTAAGATCATCTCATGTCACAGATCAGAGGATACAGGATAGAATCATTAAGTACTATCCAAAATAATTTGTATCTAGATTAGACATTATCACGGTGATTGATTAAGGGGGAAATTTGGTTGGCATAAGTTTGTTTTGTGCTGCTGTGAAACAAGATAAAAACCGACCTAGGCCAACCGAGGGTAAACTTAGGTCACTGCTTAGTTTAAATCAAATAGAATATGATAATTTGTTTTCCGTTTTTGATCCTTTGATCACAAAGAAGTTATCGATTTGTACATTGAAAGGTCAGATGCGGCTATTTCCTCTTGAAGAGGAATCATCGCTGAGTAGCTTGTATGGGAGTAAGTCAAAACTGGATTTCATTCTGATGTACTTAAAAGAAAACCCCAACCAGTATTACCATGGAGAGATGTTTGATATGAGCCAGAGCAAAGTCAGTGAATGGGTCAGCTATTTATTACCTGTTCTGGAAGCATCTTTGGCCAAAATGAAGGTAATGCCTCAAAGTGGTTATTGTTACCGGCAGAGAGATAAAGAGGTGGATTACTTATTGGTAGATGTAACCGAAAGGCAGGTTGTCAGAGACGTTGATCCTGATAATCAGAAGGAGTTTTACAGTGGAAAGAAGAAATTACATACGATGAAAAACCTGGCAATTACTGACCAGGATGGCTATATTGAGTTTATCAGTGAGTCTTATATGGGGTCAGTACACGATAAAGTGATTTGGGATCAAATCGAGATCAAAATGAAGGATCATAACCTATTGGCAGACTTAGGTTTTGCAGGGATAGAAAAGAATTGTCCAAATGCAATCTTGCCATTTAAGAAGCCTCACAACAAAGAGTTAACCCAATTACAAAAGCAGGTTAATAAAGCCATTGGATCAGCAAGAATAAGGGTGGAGCATGCTTTTAGCGGGGTGAAAAGGCTCAAGATCATTCGAAATAAAATCAGGCTCAAAACTTATCAGGTCAGGGATCGGGTATTCAAAATTGCTGCTGCTCTATAGTACTCCCCAATCATAGGACCACAAACTGTGGTTGTTAAGCTTTATTAAGCAGCATTTTCATACTTAATATTTGGAGCAATCCTTCCAATTCCTTGGTGTCTCCTGTTGTTGTATTTGACCATAAAAGTATCAATTCCTTGATACAATCCTAGTCCATCATTTGCTGGGTTCAAATAAATATATCTCTGTTTGAGGGTTCGCCAGAACCGTTCAATAAAAACATTATCAATAGCCCTACCTTTTCCATCCATACTGATTTTTATGTGGTTTTCTTTGAGCAGCGTTATCCATTCTTTACTAGTAAACTGAGAACCTTGATCGGAATTAATGATTTCAGGTTTACCATACCCTTCAATGGCTTTAGAGACCACTTCCAAGCAGCAGTCATTGGATAAAGAATTGCTCAGCCCCCAAGAAAGAATCTTACGGCTATATACGTCAATGATAGCTGTCAGGTACATGAATCCTTTTTTCATAGGGATATAAGTGATGTCTATTGCCCAAACCTGGTTAGGCCTTATTATTGATAGCCCTCTCAATAAATAGGGATGGATGTATTGAGACTCTCCTAATTGTGATAGATGCTTCTTTGGATAAATGGCCATATAACCCATTAACCGCATCAAACGACGGATCCTTTTGTGATTAATGTCAATGCCTTGATCCTTGAACAAATCCACCATGGTAATCACTCCAATGGTTGGGTCATCCAGTATCCACTCATCCATTTGACGCATCAGGTAGAGGTTAAAATCGCTCTCAGCCTGAACTTGGTGATAGATACCACTGCGGTGGACATTAAACAAATCACATTGCCTTCTGATGGAAACTTGAGGATGCTTTCGGTCAATTAATGAACGGCGCATCACAACAGACCGGTTTTCTTCAAGCTTTTTTTTAGAAAATCCCGCTCGATTTCCAATCGGCCGATTTTCGAATAAAGCTGATCTACATCCACCTGCTCTGCATCTTCTTTACTGCCTGACACCTGAAAGGCGGCAGAGGCATTTTCGATAAAATCCTTCTTCCACTTTGCTATCTGAGTGGGGTGAATCTCGAATTTTAATGCCAAATCAGGAAGCGATTGCCGCTCTTTAAGTGCCTCAATGGCTACTTTGGCTTTGAATTCGCTGCTGAATTTCCTTCTCGTCTTTTTCATAATACTCTACTAAGTTAATTGTTAAAAATAAACCTTAGCGAGTGGCCCTATTTTAAGGGAGTATTATACTCTGCACAATCTTAGGCTTTGCTACAGAGCTATACAAAACCAACCGTGATAAGGTTTATTTATTTATTCTAAAGAATTTCTATTTTGAACTTGTCTTAACATTCTTTTTACTCTCTGCTATTTGCTTTTCAACCAAATCCTCATTTTCAGAAGTACCAACGGCAATAATACAAGCTGCCACTCGATCTGAAGGTTTAGTAGTAAATGGAATGTTCAGTAAGAGGGTTTTTAACTGATCGGTAGTAAGTTTTTTCTTTTTGTAATAGCCGAATAAGTCACTTATATCCTTGGGATTACTATATCTACTTTTTCCTCTAAGATCATTTAAGTCTGGCTGAATCATAATTATAAATTTATCCATCCAGGAGCTATAGTCGATAATTTCTTCGTTGAAGATATTATGTGAAATATGGCTTTTCAATTTTTTAACAACACTTAATCTTTCATCATCTATATTTTTGTCTTTTTGGTAGTACTGAACAAGCTTGGTAAGAAGAGTGAGTGCTCTCTTTTTCTTGTTGGGTAACAGAGTAATTTCTTGCTTTTCGATCATCCCAAGATAGGATTTCATTAAATACTTGGAATCGTTACTCCATTCGGATTCCCTAGCCGTTGGCAGAGTACTTGAAAGCTTTTCGCAAATTTCAGACAAGTCGTTCAGCACAGCATTGTTGCTGTCAATGAAAATCCACTTCGGTGCTCTTGATGAAGTACCTCGAAAAGAAAAGAATCCAAAATTCTCCTCGCTCTCCAGTATGCTCACCTTACAACTAACAGTTGCATATATTTTTTTGTAATAGTCATAAACGTCTGTTTT
Organism: Reichenbachiella sp. MALMAid0571; assembly: GCF_040151475.1. Taxonomy (NCBI): domain Bacteria; kingdom Pseudomonadati; phylum Bacteroidota; class Cytophagia; order Cytophagales; family Reichenbachiellaceae; genus Reichenbachiella; species Reichenbachiella sp. MALMAid0571. The sequence goes on from NZ_JBDKWG010000138.1 coordinate 117,968, forward strand.
GATCAAAGGAGTATCGCTATATACAAGGTTTCTCACTGGTTCAAAAGCATCATTGATGCCATCCCAGTTTTCATCTGAACTACGATAGTCTTCAAATTCTTTAATGAAATCTTTGGCATCAATCGTTTCCTCATTTACTTGATCGATAAGTTCTTCTGGAATGTCCAAATTCGATCCAATCAGATAGTCAGCCATAAAACTGATTCTTATTAACCTTTTGTCTGCCTTTAGTGCAAAAGCAGGTGAATCTTTGGGCCAATATGCCTTGATTTTAGTGTGTGGACTATCCATTCGATCTAGTCTACCAATCCGCTGTTCTGCAATTCTCAAAACGGAGGGCATATCCAAAAGAACTACGGCTGAAGCCTGCTGGAGATTGACTCCTTCTGCCATCGCATCTGAGCAAAGTGCCAGTTCGTTTTTCGCCAATGACCCAAGTTCAAAAATTTTAATAACCTTGCTCTTAGACCGCTGACTACCTCCAGTCACAACATGGGTTTTAAATTTAAGTTTCTTATTATCCGCCAGGCATTGAAGGTAATAGAGAGTAATCAGTGAGCTATCGAATGCTAAAACAAGATCATGACTCTTGAACAGATTGCAGATGGTTTCGAGTTTTGACATCTCTCTGGCATTTGATATTTTGCGAGTAAGAGATAATATCTCTTTGTATATATTGATTTCATTTAATAGCTCTTCTACATATCGATTTTCTTCCTTTAGATAATCTGGAAGCAACTCCCTTTTAAAATCGGATTTAGGAAGCTTTCCCTTAGCAGCCAATATCTGCAATGTCCCGATAATATTACCAGTATCTTTTTTTTTGCTTTTGGGAATGTTGAATTCATTAAATGCCTCCTCACTTCCTATTAGATGTTCGACTACAGCTGCCCCTGAAGATCTAAGCTTCGATTGAATTTGATAGCGAGCCAAGGCCTTTGCTATTGTCATCCTTTTTGCTAACTCTCTTTCCTGATCATCAATGGACTCATAAGGCAAAAGTAATTTTCGAAGATTGATCAATCCTTTGAGGTTATTTGTGAGTTCATTGATCTTTAATGCTATCAATATATCCTTTTTCGTTTCACCCGTTTTATAAATTTTTGGGTCGTGGATAGGATAACTACATTGCTTGCCTTCTCTATTTAAGTAAACTTCTGGTTCTTTTTTGATTAGTTTGTTTAGCTGTTTTTTAGTTCTACGAACCGTGAATTTTCGGATGTAAGACCTGAGTAATTTGGTCTGTTCGGTTGTTACGAGCCCTTTCTGTCTTCTGAGCCTTTTGTACTCCATGAGCTCGTCATCACCCAAGTTATCAATATCCAAAAGTTCAATCAATCGAAGAAGATCCTCTGCTTTTTTATTAATTGGTGTCGCTGTTGCCAAAATGGAACAATCGGCCAAAGAACTTTTTAGTGAAATACTTCTGGCTGATTTTGGGTTAAGATAGTTATGAGCTTCATCAATAATTAGAATATTAGTATTTCTCAATTCACTAATGATTCGTTCATATTTATTACTATTTGAAAAGCTCAGAACTCCACTGGAAATTGGGGCAGATTGGCTTAGATGTATCTTTTCGAATTCTTTGATCCAATTGTCACGAACAATTGGTGGACAAATAATTTTTGAATAAGTCTGATCTCCTTTGCCTAACTGCCATCTTCTACTAACCAATGCCAACTCTAAACATGCAAGCAATTTAGTTTTACCTGATCCCGTAGGGTCAGCTACCAAAACATTTCCCTGATTATCCAGTATATGAATGGCTTGGCTTATCGCCATCCATTGGCTCGGCCATAATTTTATATCATTTAAGTATTTGAATGCTTCTGGATATTCCTTTATCCAATTTCCTTCAATAAGTTCCGAGATGGCTCTACTCAAAGCCTCCTGCCAAATTACTGGCTTAAGCAATTGATTCAAAAGATCAACGATCCCGGTATAAGGTGAACTTTCTTCATAAAAGTTTTCTGCTATTAGCCTGATTGATTCATATTGATTACCATCTTCTTGAGAAACTCGAATATTGGCCTCTTTTTGTTTGGTCAATCCATTTTTGCTTAAGTTGGAAGAACCCAGCCAAGCATGATTATCTCCGATATATAATTTCGCATGCATTTTTTCTGAAATGCGAAACTCAATTGTTTTGGCCTCAATTTCATTTAACAGGTTAATTATTCCCCCGGATAGCAAAGGTGAAATGCGCCGTTCGTTAAGCCAATAATCATTTATCTCCTGTGAGAATTCTTTGACAGACCACTTTTTTCTTTGATAAACATTTGGCTCGAAACCAATGGCTATCCTTATCTTTTTACTGGAGAGTTTTGGTAACTTATCATAGAGGTCAATAAGATACGAGAGTGAGGTAAACCCAGTAATTACGAGGAATTCGGTGGATTTCTCAATATCCTCTAAAAGTATGTCTTCAATTTTTCGATAATGAGGGTGTGGTAGATTAAGGGGAAATTCATTTTGAGGTGGCCATTTTTTGCCACTGAAATCAATACCAAGCTGGCCTTCTCGATTTTCTATAGGTGGTCTATTGTTTTCATTTTTCAAACCTAAAATACCAGGTTATTCATATTGGAAAATTACTAAATAATTGTGAGTCCAACGATAGATATAGGCTATTTTAACTTTCAAGAGTCTTAGATGTCACAGATTATATTCTACCAATTCGGAGTAATAAATTTCCTTTTTCTTTCCAAATCACCACTCTGTTTTGCTGTGTCGATTCTTTCGTTTATATATTCTTTAATAGGAATGAGCTTATACCCTGAATCCATTTTTTCAACAATATTCTTAATACGAGTCCATTGTGTAGCTCTTCTATCTCCCCAGTTAACATCCCCCATTACAACACTCTGTTCGGGCAACCAGTTAATCTCCACGAAAGATTTAATATCTGAATTCGTTTGAAGATATTTCGTTAATACCTCTTCAAAAAGGTTATTAACACTATTAACAACAACATCTATAATTATTGACACTTTCTTTGGGTTTCTATAATGAGCATCAATAAATCTAAGCAAGTACTGTTCAGCTTTGCCTCTATTGTCACGTAGATTCTTAAAGAAGACATTCATGAAGTGTCCCCCAATATGGTGATAAGATTTTTTTTCTATCACAATGTTAAGTACTTGATCAAGTATTTTCGAATAATCAGGCAATACCCAAACTACAGTCAATTCTCGGTGTTCACGAAAAGAATGATGTTGCCCATCCTTGAAAATATCATATATGTATTCGATGAAAAAATCAGAGTCTCGTTCTGTAAGAACCTTCAATCCTGAACCATCATGATCATAATGAGAACTCGTCCTATGCCCCTTACTTTGTTGGTATAAATACGCCTTCTTTAATAAAGAAGTATCAACAATTGATGCGGTAACTTCTTGAAAGAAATCAAACCCTAAAGTGAAATTTAAATTTTCTTCTTCAGCTTTGTATAGAACCTTTCTAAGCAAATTCTCATATAGATTAGGATCCCGCTTTAGATATTTTTCAAATGGTTTGAAGCTTATGTAGTACCCTTCAGACAAATCATCGTAGGTTTGGTATAAGCGACTCAATTGTTTTTCATCTATGTTTTCCTCTGACATAGAACCCAAGTACTCAATTTTCCATAGATCGGGAGCCTTGTCGTTATGAAGAGAATTCCAAAACTTTTCTCGAAGTACTTTAGACTTTGAGAGGTCTTTTATTGTTCTACTGGGATAGAATCTGGAGACCCTCTCGTTTAAAATAATTTCTTTTAAGAATTGGAAACCAAGTTTTTGATTGGTGTTGAAGGTTTCATCAAGGACTATATCAAGAGTATCCCAAAAACCTTCTTTGTTATGAAAAGCATCCCAATCCCGTCCATCAACCAAGAAACCAATAAATTCTTTAAATCCCTTAACAGAGTTGAATTTCAATGAATTTCGAATGTCCTGTTCCTTAAGAATTCTAAATTCATTCCAATCATCAAATTCATATTTTTCCTTTCCGAGAAAATGATTCCAATCTGATTTTTTCAACCATTCAAATTTTTTACTGGAAAATTGCCGCTTCCATTCTACAAACTCTGGTGGTATGATTTCATTCTTCTTTGACCATGAAATCAATTCGTGAACATATTGACAATGTTTAAATGATTCCAGACTTAGGTTTTTTTCCACAATAGATATGATATACTGCAAATCATAATTGAAGATTTCTTTGTTAAAGTCCAGATGCTCTCTTTGATGAGACATTAAGACTTCAAAACATTCCTCATGAAAACCTGAAAACAAGGAGGCTAATGCTTGCCAAATTCTTTTTCGAATTTGCTCAGTCGGTTTATAAAACTGCAGCGGGTATCTATATATTGAAATAGCATTACCTCTGGCACTCTTATATTGCTGAAACTGATATTGCAATAATTTTTTTGATACAGCAATAAAACTTAAGGAAATAAGTCGATCTTGACTAGAAATCCCCTTTTCAAAAAAATCCATGAGGACTTTATGCCTTGGCAACCCGTAATCTTCATCATCATAATCTATGGAAAACATCTCATCAATCTTCTTAATGAGCTCAGGTAAATGTTGAGGGTTTTTTCGCACATATCCAAATGACAATTCCAATACATCTAATAACTTATTACCGGATATCCCCATAAACTCTCCCAATAACTTTATATAGTTATTTTGATCATAGCTAAAATCATTAGTTTCATATTTCACAACTAATACTTTGCTATTGACAGCTGGGAGACTCTCAATTTGATCAAATACATATGATAACGCTTCATCCTGTAAATAAAACCAGAAGTGATCGAGATAGTGGAACACCTTATCAACTCCTTGCAGCCTAACTTTGAACCAGAAAGACTTAAGGCTAACCTTGAGTTTCTCCATTACATTTTCATAACCAAATGTGTTATTTGCCGGTATTACAGTATCCCTAAACTTGGAAGTTATTCCATCAAAGTAATTTTCTAAAAGGCTCTCGAATGAAAGAAGTTGGTCTTTGATAAATACTTTATAAAAAAAGAAAGTGCTTACGTTCTGTTCAGCAATTTTCACATGTTCAAATTTCAGTTCAACTAATTCCAATTTCTCAAGACGATCAATAGACTGAACAAAATCTGTTTTTGAAATGGCAAAAATCTTCGTAATCCTATTAAGTAAAACGGAATCTGTATATGGAATTGAATAGAAAAATGAAATAATTCCTAGCACTTGCAAAACACATTTCTCGCTAAAGGCATCTTCGTCGTGAATGAAAGAACCGAAATAATGATCGAATAAATCTGACACATCATAAAGTGCATCAATTTTTTGTTCTTTGATTGCTAGTAAAGCGACCATTATTGCCAGACGAGGGTTTCCGTTAGCAATTTCAAAGATTTTGTTATGGTAGCGAGAATTAGTAATCTTGAAGGGATCTGATTCAATGATTTCTTTTATTTCTTCATCCTTAAATTTTTGGAGATGGAATACATTGAAATTGAACGACATCAGAACATTGCTTACTTCACTCAAAGCATAGTCCCTCACAGTGAGCAGTACTTTTAACTTTGATGGAAAATACTGTAAAAATCCCAATACCTGAGAAAATCTATCATACCGATTTACGTCATCAATAAAGAGTACGGTATGTGATGAATCAGAGACATATTGATTCAAGTCTGCAAGAATATCCGCATCCTTATTTACGATAGCATAGGACTTAAAATCATCATTATCAGATAAGAATTCTTTTATACATTCAAGTGCCAATCTGGTTTTTCCGACACCTGGAGGACCTGATAAAATTAGGAGGTGGTGATTGTTCAATAAACTCTTAGTGCTTTCCAATTCACCTTTCCGATGTTTGAATTCATTATCTAAAGGAGTTGCAATTCTTTGAGAACTATTGTTATAGTTTTTAACAAACTGATCCAATGAAATTATTTGTCCAGTATCAAGGGGTAGGCCAAGATATTCACTAGCCAGATTTCTATGATGAAGGTAAATTTCAGATGAAAGTCTACTGAGTCCATAAATTGAAACAGAGGTGTAATCGTTATAACAGTTAATTGCCTTCAGAAGTTGTTCGGTTTCTTTTGTGGATAAATCTGAATTGAAGCATAATACAACTTCTCTAATTTTGGATTTTTTTATACCTGTTTTGTTTTCATCAAAACATTTATGGATATCACCTAAGAGCTTTTCAAAAAGCCCCTTATCGAAAGTGGTTGCTTCCATAAATAGATAATCTCCATTTGCAAGTAGAAGAAATGAATCTGGAGTTCCTTTTCTTGTTTTTTGCTTATTTGGAACACTGCCTCTGCGAGAGTAAGCCTTGTAGTTTTGATTTCTTAATATCAGAAACATATCACATAGTTCCTGAAAAATATCTCCGTTAACTTGAAGTAGTCGATCAGATATATGTTGAAGCTTACTCATATTTGATCAATGTAAAAGAAAAATTATTATTTTCTTTCTTTTATAGCATGAATTACGGTTAACGGAAATAACATTAATTTGATTACTCAATTATTATCCAAGTATAGCCTAATTAGTTACTTACTTTGACTCAGGGAATTCCAGTCCCCATTCCCATTCTACGCTATTGAGTTTGACAACAAATTCATTGATCAGTGTAATCAAATCGTCAAAGGATGGTGAGTCACCATAGATCATTTGCTCTTGCATGGTTTTATAGTCAGCTTTCCATGCTTGGACATACTCCTGCGGAGGAATAGGATTGATGTGCTTGGGAGCATGATGATTGTAGTCCACTCCTCCTAATCTGGTAAAGGCATGTCTGTGCGCCACAATCGTTTCGTAGAGTTCTTTGTCATGAATTGCTTTATCGGCAAATATTGTTTGGGACAGCTGGTATATATCGTACAAGTGGCGGCTTAGGCGATCTACTCTGATTTTGTCAGTTGGTCGCTGAAATTCTTCGTGCAGTAAAAAGGCCTTCTCGAGCAGCGTTCTTTCTGGATTTACGGTAGGGATGTCTATGACTCCTTGTGCAAAGTCCTTGTCGGCATAATGTTCATCAACTAGGGATGAAAATGTTTGTACACTAAAAGGTTCTCTCAATGAACGACAACCGATCTCAACCTGTACTCTAGGCTGCATGTATCCTGGTGAGTCAATGACATTGGGATAGTAGATCTCAATGATCCTTGGATTTTGATCGCTGGACATAGGAGCTACAATCTCAAATCTGACGTCAGTCAGTCCCTTTTCTTTGAATTGGGCTTCTAGTTCAGGGTAAAAAACATCCGAGATATATTCACTTGCCTTCTTTCTTAAATTGGTTCGTTTACTTTTTGTAAGTTCACCTTCAAAACCAAAAAAACTTCGATCAACAGCCAGATCCACATCTTCCGAAAACCGATCAATGAGTCCCCATGCTTTGCTCAAAGAAGTACCACCTTTGAATACCAAATAGTTGCCGACTTCCATCTCGAAAATGATGGCCAATGTTTGTACTACCCACCAGTCTTTCTCAACTGCAAAAGGTGCCATGCCAGTATTAGCCGCAATCTCCCCATAAATGACAGCCTTATTTGCTTTGGGTATAGAATGGAAATTTACCAAGCTCATTGCTGAATGGCTTTTTGCATTATTTTTCGTATCCAAACTGGTGCTAGCTTTAAATCATGTGCCAGGTCTTTTTGATTTTCCTTCTTAAGAAGTGCAAGTATTTTCAATTCCTCTTCTGCACTTATCTTATCCTTTCCAATTTCTCTAAGTGCCTGTATTACCAGGCTACTTATTTCGCCTTTTGCCAAAAGTGTTTTTGGGGTAGTCTTTTTTAATTTGATACTCCTCTTGCTTAATTTGATCTCTCTTGGAGCTCCATCGGTAAGAAAAACAAGTTTTATTGGTATTTGAGTACTCAATCCCAGTGCATTCAGGGCATATACTCCTGTTGGAACTAAACGAATTTTATCTCTCTTTGCAATTCCCGTGGCTACTTCCTCCGCTGAGGGGAGTACTTCTCCTATGTAAGGATCGATTTTTGGGCGCACGTATATTCCTTGTGCGACTCTTTTAATTGCTCCTTTGTTTTCTAAACGCTGTAATGCTTTTCTGATCGATTCTGAAGATCCTATTTTTGTAAAGTCATCTGGAAACACCAATGCCCCCCTGGGTTTTGATTTAATGACTTTATCAATTTTATATTCATTGCTTTGCATTTCTTTATTAGTTTTGTTTTGTCACAAATTTAGTATGTTTTTGTGACAAAAAAGAGTGTTTCTGATAGCTTAGGTAATTTAGATTGGTTGCAACATATTTAATTGAAATTTGTTATGCACATACAAATAGAGAATTCATTTGCCAACAGGAATGATAAAGATTCTTACCTTAGGCAGACACAGTCTCCGCTCTGCTGTTAAATAGACAATCAGTTTTAAACACGTTTATCTTTTGAGTCCCCAAATGAGACCAGATTGCACATTTGTCTTAGCCTGCTGCGGACTCTGATACCGTAAATATTCTCAATTTCGGAACTGGTGAGGTTGGTGGTGATGTGGGTGAGCATATTGCGGGAAATGAACAAGTCGTACCGGGAGAGGACGATCTCTGCCATCACGTTGCATTCATTTCCATAGTACTTTAAGTTGTTTTCTACTCCCAGATCATCGAAACAATAGGTCTTTGGTATCCAATCGTCCGTAGCGTAGATGAAAGAACTATCGCTGTACTTTTCGATAATAGCATATCCTTCTTTTATGAATTGGTAGGATATCTTCCTTGTAGAGATCATTATGTGTTGTTTTTGTGGTGGTCGGATGTATTTCATGATGTTCAGTATGGATGTTTTGCCGCAACCGACTGGCCCCATCAATAGGATGCCTTTACCTAAGTCGATGTTTAGTTTTTCTGCGTTTTCCGGGTCTCGAAAAAAGTAGGTGAATAGCTTGAAGATAACCGGGTGGTCTTCTTCAACTGTTTTGAATTTGGAGCCATAGATTTTTTGGCCTGTTTTTTCGAGGAAGGAGAGGCATTCGGTGAAGTGGAATACTCTAGAATAGTATTCCTTATTTTGATCAGTATCTAAGTCTATTGTCTTTGGCATTTTCAATAACTCTTCCCCCTCAGGCCGGGGAGGCCTTTCATTTTTCCTTGATGAAAAACGAAACAAAAAATCAAGGGCTGTAAATCTTTCGGTGAAAAATTGAGCTGATTCTGCACGCGAAAAAAACTCGCCCAGAAAATCGGGCTCAAACAGTTTTTCGCAATTCGATTTTCATTGCTAAATTTTTCTTGACCCTCATGATTTAATGCCCAGGGTTGAATTCTTCGAATTCATGTTGAGGAATTGCTTTCATAAAGTTATCTACTTTTTAAATGAGATTCCGGGTCAAGCCCGGAATAACGTAAGGTGTTTTATTGGTCATAGTGGTTCTTCATAATTTTTATTTGATTGAATCATATTGTTTCTAAGTTTTAACTGTTTACTATGTTTTATATATGGTACCACTACCTGCCCAAAAGTGGTACTGGTGCCCGTCTCACTAGTTGTACTACCACCTGTACCGAAATTGTACATCTCAACTTTGCTTCCCTGCATCGCATTGTAAGATGGTGTGTACTTGATGTAACCCCATTCTGACAGGTCTCTTATACACTTAGAATAGGTGTTCTTTGATCCGATCTTGGAAAGGCTCATGAGTTCACTTCTAATGATGATAAAGGGATTCTGGAATCGGTTTAGATTCCAATACTGGAAGAGTGCCACATAAAGTGCTACATGGGTAGTTTTCATGCGCTGGTCTTCATATATTTTGGCGTACCAAGCGTTCATGTGTTTGATGTAATTCACTATCAGATGATCTCTTTCCAGAACCTAGCTGGGCAGTTCTTGAAAAGAGATCTTGCAGTCTACAAGGAAATTGAATATTAGATTATTGTTGATTGAATTTGTTTTCTTCTAACATCTGAAGAATATCTTCATAAGCATAGAAAATAACACCTCCAATTTTTGTGTAGGGAAGGGTACCATTCACCCTAAAGTTTTGCAGTGTTCCTGCAGATATTTTGAGGAGCTTTCTTACTTCTGAAGACTTTAGCCATTGCTTGCTTTCTGCTGACCCATTGGCAATTATTGATTTCAATTCTTTGATCAGTTCCTCTTTGAATAATTTCAAATCATTCTTTGTTAAAATTTCTAGTGACATAGAATACTAATGTTTGGTTTTAAACGAATTAATTTCACTCAAAAATGATCATTATAAGACGTAAATACAGGTCACAAACGTCACACGAATAAGTGCATTATACTGGGATTCAAATTGTTATGGTGTACAAATAATTTGCAACTAATTTTAATTGATACTGATTGAATATATTGACTAATAACACCGGTTAAAACTGATATAAAATAAGCTTAAAAAAGCATTTAATCACAAAGGGTTACTCTTTTGAAGTAACCCCTTTCAGTTGTTTAAAAAATTGATTGCCAGGTAAATAGAAAAGATAAAGATTATTTTCAAGCGAAGGTTACGTAACCCTACTGATTGAGCTCTTTTCTGAGGTAATTCATCAGTTTTATAACTACATCCCGAACAGACTGTTTGGTTGACAATTCAGGATTATAGTACTTGGTTTTGAAGCTTACAAAAGATATCTCTTCTGCCTTGGGTGTGCTTATGTTTTTGATAATACATCGAATGCTGTCGCTTACAGTATTTTTAGTGGTCTTAATGTAGCCCAAATCAGCTAGCATTTTTAGAAAATATGCTAGCTGAGCAACCGACATACCCACTTTGATCTTTGGACAATCGTGATTGTCTGATAGCTCCTTTTTGCCCCAACATCCCTCTTGTTGGGTTACATTGATATTGATGTTGAGGTCAACTACTTTCTTTTCTTCTTCCAACTTGGATTTCTTTATATCAAATATTTATTAAATCTAACCATGAGACTAAATGCTCAATTACCTTCATCTCTTCAATCTTTTCTACCAACTGAAATTTTTCACCAACTCCCTCTTCTATATATACATCTTTTGGAAACTGAATATTGTTCTTAATTTCATTTGTGTTAGCAAGTGCCCCACTAGGAGAAATTGGATTTATTATAAGCAAATTTCCTGGGCAAAAATTAGCCATCAAGTCAGGCAAATCATAATCCTCAATTGCTCCTGCGATGGTATGTGGTATAAGTTTTGGGTCGTATCGGTGTGTAATTCCAAACTCTGCATAGCTTAAGAAAGTATTATACAGTACTATATTATCAATCTTTGACTCAAATGTAGCTGCATGAAGCAGGTCACTCCCTAATCCACCAATTGCCACTAACGTTCGAGAGCTGTATTCCGTTAATTTTTTATGAGCAAAATCAACAACCCTCACTATATCCTCTGCCCTAAGACCTACGGTTGACTTTCCGGTCAATATTGCAGCAAACCACTGATTATACGAAGTACTGCCTATATAGGAGTCTCCTTTTAAATAACCCCCTCCCAGACTTCCGATACCTGGTAAATCAACCAACAAAACAGCACGACCTTCTTTTACCAAACTCAAAACCAAACTATCCTGATTGACAGCATGATTCATTCCTTTGGTATCTAGTAAAATGACTAAATTTTTCTTTGCTAATTTAATTGGTTGAAATAAAACTAGAGGAAGCATATACTCGCCACTTCCTTTAATAAAATATTTATCTAAAGTATATGTACTTCTATTAAGTCGACCAGAAAAAATAGATAACCCAAAATCATCTGGGTATTCAAACTTAGACTTGTTTGCTCCATGTTCTGAAATATTTCTCCTGTGATATTCTATATTTTCTCGACTTTCTTTTAGTGAAGATATTTGATTAGAAACAATGGCTTTGTTTAATGAAAATAGTGTTTCTCCTTTATAAGTAGTCAATATTTGACCTGTTTCGGTTATTTTCAATTCCTTTGGTGTAGGTATATCAACCATAATATCTTGAGAACTACCAGGGTTCTTTAAATATTTTTGAAAAAAAGCATACATTGCTTCTCTGTTTTTTAGAGTTGACTGATGTATGGAATCATCCTCTACCATCAAGAGTTTTTCAGAAGCTCCAAGAGCTTTATACATTTTTCTGGCTTCCTGATAAGAGTCTCTTGTTCCTTGGATACTAAAAAAATCACGTGTAGTACTTATCACCATTGTTGGCTTGGGAGCACGTGCTACCAAAAAATCAGCATGATCTAAACCTACTTCAAGCATTTTATACAAATTCTGCTCGGCACATTGAGGCCCTATGGACTTGTATAAATATTCATAACTAGTAATGTAGCACTCTGGAGCAGTTGCCAAAATACGGTCATCCAATGCCCCAAGATAAGCCGTAATATTACCTCCACCTGATCTTCCTGTCATACCGATCCTAGCTGGATCTATTTCATTTCGAGTCAACATATAGTCAATACCCCTGATCGCATCCCATATAAAATTATTGGCTACAGAGTATCCCGAAATAAGGCATTGTGCTCCTGCATAGGAATGCTCGTGATCTGGTATTGGATACATAAGTTCCTGCTTTTGCTCGTCCCAGTATTCAAATCGCTCTCCTTGTCCCATAGGGTCAATAGTAAATACGACAAAACCTTTTTTTACCAAATTAATTATAATGTGTTGATAGACCCCAACTCTAAATCCTTCCTTGCTATGTCCACAAGCATAAAAAATAGCAGGGGCATTTTTACCGACTTTGTTTGGGATATACATGGCACTTGTAACATAGTACCCTGGTTTAGATTCGTAAATAATTTTTTCTATCCTGTAACCATCCTTTTTCAATACCTCCGTCACCTGAGCATTTAGAGTGGTTTTTTGTGGGTACTCACCTATGATTTTAGCAAGTTTCCCCTTTACCACAACCTGTCTTTGCTCCCAATCTGCTTTGGTTGATAAGCGAGCTATTTGCTTCTTTCTGGCGTTAATTTGATCAAAAGCAATGGAACAAAAGTGCTTGTACAAAGAATTCTCAACGTCTGAATAATATTGCCAATATTTAAAATGCTCAACATCTTCTTGTGCATGAAGTGATGTAGATATCAGTGTGAATGTGGTGAATAATGCAAATAATAACTTTTTCATTGATAGTTTAGTTATGAGTTTTATCTGTCAAATTATTGGGTATAATCCAATGTACCTCACAACAGCTTTTTTTTTACCCTTTTAATCATCTCTAGTTCATACATATACATCCAATCGCTATTGTTGGTGGCATTGGCAATATGGTGGTGTATATTCATATCCAATTTATAGCTCGGTGGATTGGTTAAATATCTTGTTTGACTGAATACCTGTTCATATTCTTTCCTTAAAAGATTAAAATCTGAAATCTGCTTACTTAACTGAAATAGAGATTGATTGCGTTTTTTTTTGTTTTTCTCCAAATCAAATGCCTGAAGTGCTAAGAGTAGTTTTGAAGAAAATATTTGCAGCTCATTGATTTGATTCATTAAGTCTAAATGATAATGATTTTTTGTACTTATTTCATTCAATGATTGAATACGGTTTTTTATGTCCTGATATCTTTCAAGCTCAATTTTGGCTTGTATAAGACGTTCTTCATATTTTTTACTCCATTCACCGTCACTTTCCTTCGACGGTAAGGATATATAGGATACATCGTGATATTCATTACCCCATCGAGTTCCTGTTTCTAATAAGGCATTGTCCCAAAAATCACATGCTTGTTCAAGAAGGTCTTGAAACTCATAGGAAGGATTACCTGCTAGAGAGGAAAACTCTCTATGCCTATAATTAACCTTTAATTGATTCACGGTCACTTCACTCTGAGGAGACCAACTGTATTCTGCAAAGGCTACAATACTGCGCCTAAAAGTATCAAAATGTGGAGAGCTATCGTCCCAAAAAGTACACATGACACCATCAAGATTGTATTTACTTGCCAATTGGCTAAACGCTTTAATTTGAGTTATTTTAGATTCTACACGAGGAAGCATTGGAAACGTCGTTTGACCAGCGGTAGCTGCCATCGCCTTAAGTTCATTTGATTCATACCAGTTGAGTACATTCAAGTTGCCTTTAAACTCTTGGGGTACACCATAATTCCACCTCATATACACACAATTGTCGGGGAACAACTTCAAAGCATTATCTAGATTTGATTTATTCTTTTTCCACAATTGATCAATTTGATTTTCAGTGAGTGATTTGTCATAAGTTGTTTTATACAATCCAGCTCTTTTCAAAATCATATCGTCCCAAAAAATTGGTATCCTATTATGCTCCTTAGCAAATTCACAAACTTTTCGCAACCAGTACAATTGGAGTTCAAATGGCGTTTTTCCTGAGGCCTTACACAATTCTGAGATACCTAATTCACCTACTTCATCGCCACCAATATGGAGGTATTTTCCATGAGGTGTAGCTTGGATTGCATCCATATATAAGGAAAATTGAACTTTATAAGTATCTGGATTTAATGGACAAAATGCCCAATCACTTTTCTTGTCATCTCTCAAGTATTTAAACTCATCGTGTTTCAAGATGTATTCGGCATGTCCTAATCCCTGGATCAATGGGCTAATTTCAATATTACGTTCTTTGGCATAATTACTTAGACTAACCATTTCTTGTATACTTATGGCATTTTCAGCTCCAACAACACCATATTCCTTATATCTTAGTTTATCTTCAAATTCAAAAATGATAGCATTAACCTTATAAGATGAAAGTCTATCCACCAAATCGTAATAGTAGTTAATATTGTCTAAGTGGTGTTTGACATCTATATGGATAGGCCGGTATTTAATGTCCGGAAAATCCGTTATTTCACAGAACGGAATTGTTTTGCCTAGCTCTAAAGCATCTTCAGCTAATTGTTCAAAAGTTTGGCATCCATAAAATATACCTTTTACAGAACGACTTCTGACTACTACTTGGTCTTCAGAAACTATCATGCGATATCCCTCTTCTGATTCAGGAACATTTTCAGTGGTTAGCTCCAAACTTATCACTCCTTTTCCGGGAGTATTGACCCTAGACAATTGATTCAATACAGAACCCATTGGAAACCTAAAAATATTCTCTGAAATATATAGCTTATGAATTGTTGCAACATCTAAACCATCCCCTGATTGAGTTTTAATAGTTTTGGGAGAAGGCAATATTATTAATTCATCACCTATTACTCCTTTAACAAATGTGTCTGAATTTGGCACACAACTACTACTAATTATTAAAAATATTAATAAAAGGATATTTCTATATTTTCTTCTCATTTTTTCGTGTTTATGGTTAAAACCACAGTTTCATTTATTTTTCAACTTGAATCTCACCCATAGTATACCAACCTTCTTTATTGACTCCTGCAATAGCCAACTTCACTCTCGGTTCATAGGAAACAGGAGAAACTAGTGCGACCTCAATGGCGTAAGTCCCTTCTGGCATATCATATGGAATGTACAATTTCTCATCATGGAGTATGTCTCCCGGAAGCCAGGTTCGGATGTCGGCATCTGTTGGCAGAACTACTGTTTTCTCCTGATTTTTTAACCTAATGGAAAACTTATAGTCTTTGTAAATAGGTGCTACTCCTTTGTTCTCCCACCACGAGGTAATTGACAGTTGACCATGAAGTCGAACAACAGACGGAAATGTAAATTTCCTGAGTACATATCTGTATCCCATTTTATTCAGCCATTCATCTACCAATAGCCTCCACTCTTCTGGTACAGCAGAACTCTTGGCATTGAAAGAAGAAATATGCCATTGGAGGGCCTTTTCAAATATATACTTCACCGTGTCTTTGGAGTATTGGCGTGGACCCAACCACTGTAAAAATGTACCACAAATCTCCATGGCAACAGGCGCTTTCTTCCATGCCTGGCTCATGCCACTTTTGATGATGTCTTGAGGATAAATATCGCTCATGTGACTCCAGCCTCCCTCTTTCCAAAAGTTGATGTCTCCCAAGCAATCTATCCTCCATCCCAAATGACGCATATTTGGCCCTTCACCATTATTCCTGCCATTAGACCAACAGGCCGCTATATTTGTGCCTTTTACCAGCTTTCCAGGATCGGGAGCATCCCCATTTAGGGGTTGAAAAATAAGATGAGTTTTTCTGAAATTATCGAGGTAAACATTGATCAGTGCCAATCGGGTTTGATCCGTCAATAAGTGCATACCATCTCCTTCACCCCAGTGCCCGACAAAGGAAACATCCACCATTTCCAAGTCTGGATGACCATCATATCTTTGGCCTAGTGCGGCTATCATGCCTCCGAAGTATTTTAAATATGCCGGATTTTCGGCATCTACTTCCCATTTAGCTGATTTGACGTTTTTTTCCTTACCGATGATCTTTCTATACCAGAGGGGTGCGTTCTTTTCTTCTGTGCCTTCATAAGGAGATATTCTCAGCATTAATGTTTGACCTCTTTCTGCTGCCGTTCTCAAGGCTTTGTCAATCAAGTCCCAATTATAAACTCCAGGTTCAACCTCCAGAAACCGCCAATTGACACGAAAGTATGCAATGGTAGTTTGTGGATGGTTTGGATTGGTCAGATCTCCATCGAATTCCTGATATTCAATAGGAAAACCTTCGGTCCATTTGATGCCTTCATTTAAGTCATCTCCGTTGAATCTTTGAAATGTGGTAAAGCCAATCCCAGGGTTGTTAAGCACATCATTGATCTCTTTGGGAAAAACCTTCACTGCTACTTCTGGCTCTGATCTCTGTGCGAATAATGTAGAGGAAAATACTAGCGAGATAAATATTAAGATAGTCTTTGCAATACAAAGATCTGCTGATTTAAACATCGTTATTTGGTTGTAATTAGTTTTGTAAGAGTTTAGTTTTTAAGAATTTGCCTATCTATGAGCAATTGCTTTTGCAGTTTTTTGTAGTTGATATCCTGCACTGCAATCTTGTCGTCTATGGCTATACTAGCAGCGGTTGCTGCAGACTGCCCCAGAATCATAAACACCGGCTCCATACGTATAGAACCAAAAGCCATGTGTGTGGAAGATGGACATACGGGCACAAAAAGATTGGTACACTCCTGCTTCTTAGGAACAATCGATTGATAGGCAATGGGATAAGGGCCAAAACCGCCAACTTCTACATTTCCCTCATTTTTCACATAACCTTCTTTGGTAACGTATCTTTGAACATTATGTGAATCCATAGTATAAGCACCCATTCCTACCGATTTTTCCACAGGTAGTTTTTGATTGCAATGATTTTCTGTCATCACAAAATCACTAATCATACGTCGTACTTCACGTACATATAGCTGTGGCGTCCAATTGTCATATTTTTCATACTCATCCTTTGGTAGTCCCCATCGGCTGATTTCTTCTCTGATTACTTTAGGAATACGAGGATGATATGCCAATGTCCACATCAAACCCAGTTGATAGGTTTTGTGAGCTTCTCGGATTTTATCTCTAGTTTCATAATCTCCTTCAGCATAATTGTAGTTTCTGCCAATATAGTCAGTAGAAAATGGACCTCTGTTGTTCCAATCCGTTTTTCTGTTGGGCATATCAGAGGGGATAAAATATGGTGGTTTTGCCCCAGCTTCTATTGCCCTAAAAAGCAATTCATATTCTAGTTCATTGTATCCTTCCGGTTTTTTAAATGGAATTCTATTCTCAGGGACATCAGTCAAACACATTCGATAACAATAAGCTTGTATTTTACTGTCGGCAGTACCATCTCTTTGTATGTCAGGATTAATGTTGGGAAGTAAGCCACTGCTTGGTTCGCCAGTTCTGATGTAAGGATCAACACCGTCAGGAAATTGGTGGTACTCAGCAAGTGCCGTTTCCACACCATTCAGTGATTCACCATATTGATCGTTGCTTTCTCTACCCACTGTATAACTCACCCCTGATAAAGCCATTAGGTCTCCTTCATAAGTCGCATCTATGAACATTTTAGCAGAAAATGTTTTTCCAGATTCCATTTCGATTGATTCAATCTTTCCATTATTCAGCTTTACTTCAGTGTTTAGATCTAATCTTTCACTATAGATTACATTCACACCATTTTCTCGAATCATATCTTCAAATATTTCCAAAGCCATACTCGGCTCGAATGTCCACATAGATTCTTCTCCTTCTTTGGTGATTGACTGACCACCCGACTTATACTCTTCTTTTTTCTGCCATTTCCAGTTTTTAGGATCCTGATATTTTTTGGCTACACGGGTATAAAATTCTCTTGAAAGACCTCCGACAACTTGTTTGTTACCAATATCAGTTTGCCCCAGACCTCCTGTAGTCAATCCACCCAATCGATCACTAGGTTCTATTAGTACCACATTTTTTTTCATCTTTTTTACCTGAATTGCTGCTACTACTCCTGCCGAGGTACCTCCATAGATCACAACATCATACATCCTTTGACGAGCATGAGCAATAGAAAAAATTGATAAGCTTAAAAATAGGCCAGTGAATACACTTACCATATATGTATGAAGAGATGTTGAATATTTCATATTATAATATTTACTATGTGAATAAATTAAAGGCAAGCTACAGTAGAAAAAATGCTATATATAATTTCTCGAAAAAGAACATCCATAATTTAAATGTCTTGATTTTATACATATCTTTTGATGACACTTGCATATTGAAGATGATTCAGTTTCTTTTATATATCTATTTATTGTTTCTCATATTTTGGAATCAATAATACTGCAGTAAACTGCCCCGTAACCAATAGTAGCATTACACTCTAAGATAGAAACACAAAAAAATCCTCTATTTTTTCATTCTTCATATAGCTAACTGATGTTGTAATTTTCTTTAGTTTTTGTATGGATAAATATGTTTCTTCCTCACCTCCACGACACTTAAACCAAGCAATATCAGACCGTTGCTTGGTATAGTTTCAAATTCTGGTTTTCCCTCATAACAGGATTTTTTCAGGTGTCGTTGAGCATTTTTGGTACTAATTAAATTTACAGTATTAATTTTTTTTCCAAGACGTTTATTCTTCCATTCGAAGGCATAAAATACTTTGTCCCCTATCTCAATTGCATCACTATAATAGCAGCTTTCTTTTGATGTATATTCCCTAATATTCACCCCATACCGAATAGGAATAGTTTCAACAAACCCATCTTCATAAACTACTTCATACCAGCCAAAAAGTTCTGAGGTGTCATACATATTGTAGGGCATACAATAGGCGCTTGATATAAGTCCTGGGTTTATAGAGGCATGTAAAAAAATCAGACTGCTTACATTTCGTTCAATGGAAACCCCTTTTACCGCTTCTTCGAATGGGCATTTCCCATCACCTTTTACACCAACAACTATAGCATTTTTACCTGACACTTCCGAAACGATAAATTTCTTTTCGTTAATGTTCACAGAGCCATTTGACAGACTAGATAGATCCAAATTCATGCGGCGATCACCTGGCCCGCTGTTTAATTGAGCACTAATATCAACCGAGATAACTGGATCCCCATCTTCACTTGGCTGGGACTTGCCACTTAGATTTTGGCGAACAGAAGGCATGAGTTCTCGAACAGCCTTATTAAGGCTATCCTTATCAAGTTGATTGCCTGTCCATAACGAATTGGCACATCCTAGAAAACGCGATAATAGATCCCTTCCAAATATATATTCATTGGTGGCTACCCATGCGGATGGCGCTCCTCCAACAAACTTTGTCGCATCTATCCTTTCGTCCCAACTAGGGATTTGACTCTCCATATTGCCAAATAATTGTTGAAACCCTGCCTTGTTCAATGTTTCTTCATTTTCTCTTCCTCCTACACCTTCAGACCACATCCAATTCAACACCAATATATCTTTAGGGATGGATTCTTTGATCTTTTCAAAAGGGATCCCTCCAGGATTTAAATAATTTTCGCCGGTCAGTGTTTTTTTTGTTTGAATGCCTTTTCCTCTGGCTCTCTCCAAAAGATAATCTCCCCATAATGCAACTTTTACCCCCTTCTTGGTCAGATAATCATAGAGCTTATTCACATCAGAAATGTAAAGGTCAGCATAGTCTCTATCTTTAAAACTTGGGGTTTTCAGCATAGGAAAGCCTCTCCATTCATCGTGTCCGATATGAATCATCTTGGGTTGAACCACCTCTATGTATTCATCAAAAACATCAAATACCAATTCGTATGTCTTGGGGTTCGTGGTATCATATACATCTGGCCAAATGTCATCCGGGTATGCAGCCAATTCAGGGTGGGCATTGAGTAGGGCATACGCATGCGATAATGTGGGGATCTCTGGGATGAAATCGATAAAATTAGTGCGGGCGTATTGTACAATATTGCGGGTGAATTCCTTATCAAGGATTTCCCCGTCTCCAGCATCTTGGTGATTAGAGTTTCGATCATAACCATATAAACCATCAAGCTCAGGTGTTTGGGTATAATTCATATCTTTGGCAAACAACGACCAGCCGGCATTTATCTCAGGATGCCGATCTGAGCGAAAACCGTTGAACTCTACGAACAGCTTATTGAACTTGTACAGTGCCATGAAGTCTTTGACGAATCGTTTGAAATAAGCTACATTTTCCGAACCTGGTACAAAAAGGCGGATACCCCTGAATTCAAAGTTTGGCCAGTCCCTGACTGTGAGGCATGGAATTTGAAATTTTTCTTGTTTGTTTATTAGCTGACGTAGCGATTGTAAGCCGTAAAATGCGCCCGCTTCGTCCCATCCAGCTATAATTACCGTCTTTTTTTCTACTATTAAGACATATCCCTCTTTACCCGGGCTTTTGCTTGTAACATCAATATCCCGATCCTGACAGTAGCTTTTTATCAGTGGGTTATCAATAGTACCCATTACGATGTTGTTGGTATTCGCTGGTATTTCCGACACAACCTGGGTTTGCAATGGTATATGATACTTATCTACCATGTCATTGACTAGAAATTCCGCAAGTTCACGGTCTGCATTTGAGGCGTCTTGGGATAGCAGTATCTTAGTTTTACTGTCTAGAATAAATGACCCTGTTGATAATTCTATTTCCTGTGGTTGAGGAAAAATAAAGGGAGTCTCTCTAGCATAAAGAAAATTGAAATTTAAAACAATCGTGATTATTGTAAAGATTGTATTTATACGTTTCATAGGAATTTTTGAGGTTTATTTATCTTTCATTACAGATTACATTCACACATTTTCACCAATCATATCTTCAATATTTCCAAAGCCATGCTGGGTTCAAATGTCCACATAGACTGCTCGCCTGTCTTGGTAGCTGGTTGTCCGCCTGACCTATACTCTCCCCTTTTCACCATTTCCAATTCTTTGTATTTTCTTCTATGCTTAGACATAATCATCTCTAACATTACAATGCTCTCTATAGAGTTTAACCAATATTGGTGTGAATCTAAATTTAGTTATTAAAATAAAATGATCGGTCTACCGATCGATACAGCATGAAAATTTCTATTCAGCATGATGATCAACATTCACCATAATGGATACAATTCCTTACATCTTAGGTCATAACAATCCTTCACAATCAATTTCATTTAATGTGAATTCTCATTGATGAATATTTGCTAAAGCATTAGTAAGTGATTTTCCAAATTAACCATAAATTCAAGTAAAGAAGCGTAACTTAGACGGTAGGTCTGTTTGGTGATTTGATAGTGAAAATATAAAAATGCTACTTGTTTTAAACAAGTAGCATTTTTATATTATTTAGTTAAAATCCAGGGTTATTAGTGTTAATCTCTGGGTTTACGTCTATTTCTTCCTGAGGTACTGGAAATAACGGATCCAATGCTAAATTGCCTATTGGAGTATCAAACTTAGAACTGGAAGAGGCATCCAGAAAATCAGAATGAAAATGTCGTTTTACTTGATTAAATGTGCTACCAATGGTACCCCATCGGATTAAGTCAAATAATCTCACACCTTCCATAGCAAGTTCTACTCTACGCTCATGTCGCACCAAATCAACCAAGTCTCCATCTGAGGCTGTTTTATCAGGCATATCTACTGAAGTTCGAGACCGTACCTTATTCACCCAAACTAAGGCTTCAGCGTTACCTTGTTCAGCTAAAGCTTCAGCCAATATTAAATATAATTCAGCTAAACGCATTACCGGAACATCCAGACCACTCCACTCCACTTTTGCTAAACCTTTAACTGAACTGATCATTTTACGCACATTCAAACCAGTGGGTGACCATCTATAATCATACTCAACCATATCGCCTGCCGTATATGTTACGTCCCAAGTAATTGTATCTCCTGCTGCATCGATACGTTGATGGGTATAATCAAAATCCTCTGCACCATTATAGACTTCAAAATCATGTTCCGGAGAATACAGAGTAAATTCTCTTCTTGGATCTCCATCTTCGAATGCATCATATAAATCTCGTTGAGGCAGTGCATACCCCCAGCCATCTCCATATATGTCTGTACGAAGTGCTGGCGGTATATCTCTACAAAGACGCTGAACAGTCATGTTCTGTCCAAAAAAACCATCATTCTCTATAAAACTCCAATGGAATAACAATTCCGAATTACCTTCTTCCGACCAAATCGACAAATAATCATCCTGTAATGCATAACCAGAAGATTCTGCTATACTTATTGCGTCCCTTGCAGCAGTTTCCGCATCTCCCCACTGTTCCAAAACCAAATAAGCTTTAGCTAGAAAAGCTGCAGCTGTAGCCTTAGTAGGAGCACCTTCAATGGTTGCAGTTGTATTGAGGTCATCTTTGGCATCCTGAAAATCTTTAACAACTTGTGCCATAATCTCTTCCTTGGATGTACGTGGTGAATAAAATTCAGAAAAATCCGAAGCAGCACTAGTATATAATGGGACTGCACCATACAGAGATGTTAGGAACATATAGTTAAATCCTCTAAAAAATTTTGCTTCAGCAATATACGGCGCTTGCATCTCCGGAGTGAAATTTGGATCCGAAGAATTGGGAATATTTTCAATAGCAAAATTTGCTGCGTTCACAGATTCGAAGGGATATGTCCACCATTTTCTTACAACCCTATGAACTGGAGTTATATTCCATTGTTCAAGTGCTATTGAACTAGACCTTGCAGGCCTCCAATAACTATCGTCGGTCATAGCGTCCAAATGAATATTCATATCCCTAGTTACCATATCTGGGTGGCCTCCCATTTGCCAGGGATGATAAATAGCATTTACTGCATTCCGGGCACTCGTAGCATTTACAAAGAAGTTTCCAGGGTTCGCTGAATCTTGTGGAAATCTGGTTAAGA
Organism: Reichenbachiella sp. MALMAid0571; assembly: GCF_040151475.1. Lineage (NCBI taxonomy): Bacteria > Pseudomonadati > Bacteroidota > Cytophagia > Cytophagales > Reichenbachiellaceae > Reichenbachiella > Reichenbachiella sp. MALMAid0571. The sequence continues at coordinate 141,156 of NZ_JBDKWG010000138.1, forward strand.
ATTCATCATCATTGCAACCCGTTGATAGGAGCAATAAAACCATAATCACACCAATTGATATATTATTGTATATATTTTTCATCATTTTTCCAATTTAAAATATTAAAATGTTGCTTTCACTCCCAAAATCCACGTTCTTGGTTGAGGAACACCCGTCAATGGATCTGATAAAGTATCCACTTCTGGTCCATCATAATTAGTGAAGGTAAAAGCATTTTGTACGCTTACATAAAATCCAAGTTGACTCATATTAAGTTTACTGCAGAAATTCTTAGAAACGTTATAATTAAGGTTTATATTCTTCACACGCAAATAGGAAGCATCAAAAATCCAGAATTCAGAAAATGTATCATTACTACCTGCTTGATCCTTTGATAGTTTTGGCCAAGTTCCGTTTGGATTATTTACAGCATCGTATCTATTCAATATCCTGGCGTCTTCATTTCGCGCTGAAGAAGACATCAAAGTGATAAGATTACTGAAATCACCTACTTGCAGCTTCTTGTCAACACCCTGAACTCCTTGAAATTGTACTTGTAAGCCCCAGTTCTTGTAATTTACCGTACCAAGTAATCCATAAACCAAGTTAGGATATCTGTTACCAATAATAGTGCGGTCTGCACTATCTACCTGTCCATCAGGCACACCTGTTAGTTCTCCTTCTTCATCATGCCCGTCAATATCCAGCAATGCGATATCTCCTACTTCCTTAGTCGTAAACCCTCCTGACTCGTAAAGGCTCAATTGACTGGCATCAGTAATGATCCCATCTGACTTGTAGCCAAAAAATGATTCTACGGGATAACCTTCCACTAAGCCTGAAGTCCTCAGGTCTCTACCTTTCAAGTCTGTTACTTCGTTTTTAACATGGGTCATGTTGAAATTCACATCATAATACCAATCGGATTTATGAGTTTTATATCCAATTTGCATTTCCCATCCCGTATTACGAACCTCAGCTGCATTGATTTTAGGTGTTCCGTTCAACCCTGTGGATGTTGGTATTGGATCTGAAAAAATCAAATCATAAGTATCTTCTACAAAATAATCAAAAGTAGAATAAAGCTTACCATTCATCATTTCCACATCTAAGCCAATGTCCTTTTTTGAAACAGACTCCCATTTCAAATCTTCATTTACAGCCGAGGTAAGGGTGATTCCCTGAGCCTGAAGATTATTTATAGAAGAATTTCTGGAACTAAGTGTGGCACTGGTACCATAGCTAGATATACTTAAAATATTTCCCAATTTTCCATAGCTTGCTCTGATTTTCATGTCGCTGATAAAATTTACGTTTTGTAAAAACTTTTCTCGACTAATCCTCCAAGCTAAAGATGCAGATGGAAATACTCCAAACCTGTTGTCTTTACTTAATCTGGAAGTACCGTCCCGCCTAACAGTTGCTGTAAGGTAAAACCTGTTGTCATAGTTATAATTTACTCTTCCAAATATGGAAGTAAAAGCCCAGTCAGAATAATCATTGTCATTGGTCTGAGAGCTAGGATCTCCAGCAGTAAGGTATCGTATGTAATCAGCTGGTGTGCCAGAACGACTTCCCCTTAAAGTTTCATTTGTGTTCTCCTCCCGGGAATACCCCAATAGTCCTTTGATATTATGTACTTCGTTGATGGTAGTGGTATAATTCAGTAAATAATCACTGATCCAATGAACATTTTCTTCATGCGCTTTAGAGGTTAAATTTATAGTTGAACCTTCCCAACCATAAATTGGATCCACACTTGGAGTAAATTGAGTTCTACGTTTATCGAGATAGTCTATGCTTCCACGAGCCGTAAAGTCCAATCCTTCTAACAAATCAACAGTAAGGAAAATATTTCCTTGTAGTCCTTTTTGATTAGTCTGAAGTACACTGTTTTTTGCCAAGTAAACTGGGTTTGAGTAAATATGTTCAAGATTTGAATTGAATAATTTTGCGTAATCATTAGTGCCATCCTCAAACATTCTAGTCACAGGTGGCTTCTGCAATGCTAAACGATAATTGTCTCCTGATCCTTCTTGTGTGGAAGAAAAAATATTTAATGAATTACCAAATTTGATTCGATTCGTAACCTTGTGGTCTGAATTAAAAGATAAGGTTAATTTTTTAAACCCTGTTTCTATAACCATGCCTTTTTGATCCAAATACCCAGCTGAAACAAAGTAATTTGATTTTTCCGAACCACCAGCAACCGATAAATCATAATTTTGGATTACACCAGTTTGTGTGACTAAATCTAACCAGTCTGTATCTACACCATCATAGTAGCTCAAAACCTGACTATCCCAAGGCAAATCTAAACCAGCGTTGGTATAAGATTCCGTCCACAATTCTACGAATTGATCTGCATTGAGTAATTCAATTTTTAAATTACTTTCGGTCTGAACTCCATAGTAGCTATTAAACGTAATCTCTGGTTCGCCTTTGCCAGTACCTCTTTTGGTAGTAATCAAAATTACTCCATTTGCCGCTCTAGAACCATATATTGCAGCAGCAGAAGCATCCTTCAATATGGAAACAGATTCTATAGTATTTGGGTTGAGGTTATCGATACTCGTCGTAATTACTCCATTCACCACAAAAATCGGGGTATTAGTTCCATTTATAGACTGAACACCCCTTACCAACACATCTGAACTAGAGCCTGGTAAACCAGACTCACTAGAAATCTGAATACCTGCTGCTCTACCTTGAAGTATTTGTAAAGGTGTTGTCGCTGGTATGCGATCAAAATCATTGGTAGATACTGAAGTAATTGCATCTGTAACATCTCCTCTTTTAGAGGTGCCATAGCCAACTACAACAAGTTCATCCAATTGTGTAGCATCTAACTCCATTTGAATATCAATAGTAGTTCGTCCCGCAATTGACACCTCTTGAGTCATATAACCCACGAAAGAAATAGTCAACACAGCGTCATCTGCAATTGATAATTGGTATTTACCTTCTATATCTGATGTGGATCCTATTGACGTTCCTTTGACTAAAACAGATGCTCCTGGTAAACCTTCACCATTTTCATCAGTGATTCTACCAGAAATATCAACATCTTCAACGACAATGATTTTGTTTTGCGATGCGTCTTTTCCATTGTCTTTTAACACCAAGATCTGGTTGTTAATTCGTTTAAACTTTAAATTGGCCTCCTTAGATACCTTGAGTAGTATCTTTTCAACACTGACATTCTTTTCATTCATACTAAAACGAATCTTTGAATTTAGGACCGCCTTATTATAGCCGAATTTAAATTGTGTAGCACTTTCAAGTTTTGAGAAAGTCTCTTCAAGTTTTGCCTCTTCTATTTCAAAATTTAGTCTCACATCAGCTAAATTCTGACTATTTGATTCTCCGGCAAGCAATAATTGTGTGGCTATTACCTGAATCAGAAATATTTGACATGCCTTTTTTGATGCAAACATCAATAGGTTTATTAATGATGAATTCATATTTTTGTATAATTATATGTTTGTCCGGATTGCCTTCCGGAATAAATTTTACGATAAGTTGAACCCGGTTCTCTGTTAGCGCAGTGCCGGGTTTACTGTTCTTACCTAGTAAGAACAGTTTGTAGTTTTAGTCGATATTTCTACATAGGCTTGTTTTTCTAACTTCTACATCCAAGACCTGTGATTTTCACAATGCCATTATTCAAATGAGTATTTACTCCTGTTACAGTTTCTAACTGTCCTAAAACATGCTCCAAGCTCTGATTATCAAATGTCAACCTTAAATTACAATGGTTAGCCTGATCTGTATCAAATTCAATTTCAACTCCGTACCATCGCTCAAGCTCAGTAGCTATTTCAGGTAAAGTGTTTCCATTGAATTGTAAAATCCCTTTTCGCCATGAAGTATATTTCCCAATATCAACAGTGGACATTGATAAGCTATTATTGATAGACTCGTAAGTGGCTTGTTGTCCTGAGAGAAGTTCTAGTCGTTCATTATTTGAGCTTACTGCGACTTTTCCAGTCTCTACAGTCACTTTCAACTCTTCGTCTGGGTATGCGCTTATGTTAAATGATGTCCCTAGAACAGTTGTAGTAATATCTTCAGTTGATACTATAAATTTCTTGTTTGGATCCTTTGTAACTTCGAAATAAGCCTCTCCTACAAGTGTAACAGATCTGATATCAGAAAAAACTTCAGGGTATGACAAAGAACTCCCTGAGTTAAGACGGACTTGAGAACCATCTGGCAGTTTTAAAGTCATCTTTTGACCATAGGTAGCGGTTTTTGTGACAACCGATATTTCTCTAGTTTTATTTGTATTTGTATTAATGTAACTAAAGGTGAGTCCAAGTCCAATGATCAAAATAATCGATGCAGCTATTTTCAACCACAAATTCTTATTTGGTCTATTCTTTTGTAACTTTAGATCGATATTGTATAATACCTCATTTCGGATAGTTTCTTTCTTCTCTATTCCGATTTCATCCCATATATCATTAGCATCCTGAAATGAATCAAAATAACTATGAAGCATTTCCTTTTCCTTTGCTGAACAACTTCCTTGTTCATATTTTTCAAGGAGTTGTTTTAGGTTAATTTCTACTTTCATCTTGTCCTATTTGTACTTAAGTACCATAGGAGCAATGAACTACTGGAATTTTTTTTATTTTTTTTATTATTTATTACAAATAGCCATCTCCTAATGTAGGTTGTAAAGTAATTATTTTAACTAATAATAGAGATAATGGTGTTAACGTGGACTTTAGGTGTTTCAAAACCGTGTGTAGATACCAATCAACTGTTCTGGGTGAAAGATTGAGTTTTTCAGCTATTTCTTTATTACTTAGATTATCAAACCGACTTAACTTGAATATCTCTTTGTATTTCTCAGGAAGTTGATTCAGACTATTTTCTATTGACTCTTCTAAATCTTTTAATTCCAATTGTTCTTTAGTGTTATTGACACTGAACATCTCTTGAAATTGAGGCTCATGTACATCTGAAAATTTTGTTCTTCTGAGCTGCTTTAACGCCTGAAAACGTGCAGTACTATACAAATAACCACCAAGGTTTGAAACAACTAGCTCTGTAGACTTATTCCAAAAATCTAAAAACACATCTTGTACCACATCTTTTGTAGCAGCTTCATCTTTGAGTAACTTATATACCACTTGAAAAAGATGATCCCAATACCTATCATAAATTGTATTGAAAGCCTGCCTATTACCCTTTTTCATTTGAGTAAATAGGGTTAAATCCAATATTTTCTTTTTATGGTTTATTTTCATCTCCTTAACCAAAATTACCCAAAATTGATCAAAAAAAATGAAGTGCCGGTGTATTGTTAAGAATAGATGTACTTTAATTACTTAATAGTAATGATTTAGTAACTCTGGTAGAGAATAAATTATTCCATAGAAAAAGTGATGCTTAGCAACAACAAAAACCAATGAATATTTTGGGACATTGTTAATGTTAAACCATTTTTTGTTTGATTTATTTTGACATAATTCACCTTAATTTATAAGTAAAAGTTCGGTGGGCAAATTTCAAAAAAACACACAACTAAAACAGTTATTTACAAAATAATGTGTAATCATGGTATGAATAAGCGTCCATTCCATTTGGTTCATATACGAACCTACTATACGGTTACCAATTCGGTTGCCTATATTCCTATAAAGTTATAACTGATTGATTATCAAACGAGTAAAATGAGAGTTCAAGTCCCTCCTCCTCTGCAATAAAGCCCCCATAATTAATTTTATTGGGGGTTTTTACTTTTGTAGGGCTACAGATTTAAAACGGAATAAACAAATAGCCAAATATCAGAGTTGGCTTTCAATCCTCTTCTTTTGTTACTGTTGGTATAATCGTAGAAAAAAAGGCAGGGTTTGTTTCCCTAGTAAATCAATTCTCAAAACCGTTCGTATTAAGTAATAAATATATTACTTTTGAATCTGTGAAATACAATGATCTTTTCAAATTATTAAAAAAAGACGGGTGGTATAAGGTAAGGCAAAAAGGTAGTCATGTAATTATGCAACACCCTGCAAAGCCAACACAATTGACCGTACCTAATCATTCAGGAAAAGAAGTGAAAAAGGGACTGCTGTCTGCCTTACTTAAACAGGCAGGCATTAAAACGAACAAAAGATGAAAAAACCAAAGGTTAAAATAACAGTAACAAAAGAAGATACTGGATACAGCGCAACCGCTTTGATTGGTGATAACTTTATAGCAACCGAATCAGAAACATTTGATGAGCTTAAAGAAATGGTGCTTGAGGCTGTCAACCTTTCTTTTGAGGAAAAGGGTTTGGTTTACACCTTAGAGGACATTCAATTTGAATACGACCTTGAAAGCTTCTTTGACTTTTACAAGGTAATCAACGCAAAGGCACTTTCCGAACGTATAGGGATGAATCAAAGCCTTTTATCTCAATATATCAAAGGAATTAAGAAGCCTTCTGCTCTCCAAACAAAACGAATTCTTCAAGGTGTTCAGCAAATAGGAAGGGAACTATCGGAAGTTCGTTTTTTGCTTTAGGATTTAATCTAAAAAAAATACTCTGAGCTCTGTCTGGGGTAAGTTATTTTTTTATAGGGTAGTCTCATTTGTAAAACTCCAACATAAATCGTTCTTCTCCCGGATTTTATTTATTATATTTATTGATGGAAACTAAAAAATAATATTATGTATAAACTAATGATTAAAGGTTTGATCCTGACGTGTTGCGTATTACTTTCATTTTCAAGCTTTGCTCAGGAAGGTACCTGGACTGGTGAAGTGGTGGATTTGGATTGCTATGTGGGCAATGGTTCAAAAGGAGCCGACCATGCACAATGTGCAAAATCGTGTATTTCAAGCGGTAAGCCTATGGGGTTGCTAACGGAAAAAGGTGATGTAATGCTTTTGGTAGCAGGTGCCAAAACCGAAGCATTAACCAATTTGGCTGGAGAAAAAGCTGAAGTAAAAGGTAAAAAATCTACACGTGGAGGAATAACCATGATAGTGGTTTCTGATGCTAAAAAGTCTGGCTGAGTTTGAATTCTGAAGCTTTGAATTGCAAACAACCTCCAAATTTACTTATTGAAATTTGGAGGTTGTTTGGTTTTAGAGAAGTCTGGTTTGTTCTGTTTTTAAATAGGATTGCACAAAAAGTAAGGCTATAAAAGGATGGTATAAATTTTCATCCTTTGATGTTATTTATTTTATAACTAATATTAATTACAAACTATAATTATACAGGGATGAGCACACCAAAACAAGTACATGTAAAGGTTGGACACAATGGCTATACTACAGAGATCACAGCCGGAAATCACAGTTTGCTGGCAGACGAACCTAAAGAGGTTGGAGGAAATGATCTTGGGCCAAATCCTTATGCGTTGCTGTTGTCAAGCCTGGGGGCTTGCACCGCAATTACAATTAAAATGTATGCCAATAGAAAGGAATGGAAGTTGGATGAAGTACTGGTAGGATTGAGTCATTCGAAAGAATACACTAAGGATTGTGACGATTGTGAACAAAGCAATGCTAAAATTGACTTTATTGAAAGGGAAATAGAACTGATAGGTGATTTGGATGATACACAAAAGGCACGTCTGATGGATATCGCAAATAAATGCCCGGTACACAAAACTTTGCACAGCAAGATAGAGGTAGAGACAACATTAGTTAGCACATAAAAAAAGCGAAAAGAACCAACCTTTCGCTTTCTAAATTTTTTAGAAAAAGACCTTTATACAGTGTAGTTGCTTAGCATTACCGGCATCACCAACATCAAAAGGTCTTCGTTTTCATCTTGCTCTACCGGTACAATCAAACCAGCCTTATTAGCTTCAGAAAATTTCATTGTTACTTCTTTGGAATGAATGTTTGCCAGCAATTCGATAAGGAATTTGCCATTAAATCCGATTTCGATATCTTCTCCGTCATGATCGCAAGACAGTCTTTCGTTTGCTTCATTTGAGAAGTCAAGGTCTTCAGAAGAAATAACCAATTCACTTCCGGTAATCTTCAGTCTTACCTGATGGGTGGTTTTGTTGGCATAGATTGCAATCCTTTTCAGGGAACCCAACAACTCAACTCTATTGATATTCATATTGTTTTCATTGCCAACAGGGATCACATTTTCATAATCAGGATAGCGTTCATCAATTAACCGGCAAACCATGAAGATATTTCCGAATTTGAAAAATGCATTGGAAACATTGAATTCTACGTTCACATTGGTGTTTTCAGATGGTAGTGTTGACCTCAACAGCGTAAGGGCTTTTCGAGGTACTATCATGGAGTTGTCACTCTCAGAGGCTATATCCACTCTTCTGTAACGGATCAATCTGTGACCATCGGTAGCTACAAAAGTGGTGTTGGTGTCTGTCAGGTTCATATAAACCCCTGTCATGGCTGGTCTCAATTCATCATTGCTGGTAGCAAGGATGGTATTGGTAATGGCATTCGCCAATACATCTGAAGAGATGTTGATAGAATTGCCGTCCGATACGGTAGGTACTTTAGGAAAGTCTGTAGCATTTTCTCCTGATAATTTATAACGCCCGTTATCAGAATTGATTTCTATGCTATAGGTATCTTCATCGATGCTAAATGTAACAGGTTGTTCAGGAAGATTGTTCAGTGTCTCCATCAATATTTTTGACGGTACAGCAATACTACCATTTTCCTTTGCTTCCACTTCCAATTCTGTTACCATAGAAGTTTGTAAATCGGATGCTGTGACAGTTAACGTTCCATTATTGATTTCGAACAAAAAGTTTTCCAATATAGGAACCACAGGATTGGTGGTAATCACCCCGTTGATGGCTGCCAGTTCTTTTTTAAGATAAGATGAAGAAACTATAAATTTCATTCTGCCGAATTGTTTTAAGTAAAATTAAAAGATGAAAGACCGATTTCAAGCGGGTTGACGACCGAGTCTCAGGGTAACGATAGCGAGGATCAATTGTAATCCCGGAATATCATTGCGCAAAATAATCATGTTTTACTGAAAAGACAATGACTATTTGGATATGAATTGGTCTTTTTCAGATAAAATGTTTGACATCCTTTTCGAGTCTATCACCATCATTTCTTCTTTTCGACCCACTACCAAATAAAAGTTTTGACCTTTTAAAAGAGGAAAGATTCTGAGATTTGCATCTTTGGTCAGGTCAATATCATGAATTGTGAGTTTGGCAATGGGGGTTGTTTGGCATAAACTATCGTATTTTGGATATTTCCCTTTTTCCAGATAATCATTGATTTGAAAATACTCGTATTGACTCATGTATGTCATGAGTGCCGTGGTGTCGAGTTTGTTTACTCCTTCGACGGCAAGGAATTTGTTGTCGAAATAAATTTTGAGTTTTTCATTTTCATCCATATAGTCTATTTCCAAAGATTTGAGAGATCGCCAGGTGCTGGAGAACAGTAATCTATCTCGCCATTGATTTTCTGTCAGCTCGAAAATACCGGATATATAGTTGTTGTAGCCCGGTATTTCTACAAAGTAAGCCTTATCATCTTTCATGTAAAAGGCATCTTTTTTGGAAGCATTGCCTCCTGCCACAAATTCCCATTGTGAACCATCATCATATTTTAAAGAGACTTTGCGGCCCTGCTCTTTCAAATTTCTCACAATTTCATCATGATTCAGTTTAGCAACAGGTCGTTTTACTTTCACCTGAGACAAGATGGATTGCATAATATGAATCATATTGGGATCAGCCAGATATTGATCGTTTAGTGTCCATCCATTCGTAGTTTTAGTCAGTTCGTTGGTGTAATTCCGGCCAGTAATTGTAACGGATGTGATGGCAGATGTATCGTTTACAGCAAACATGTTTACATCAAAAGACCTGTGGTTTTCTCTTTTACCTGTAAGTGCAATAATCACTGAAACAACAATCAGTGCTACTAAAATGATGGTAAGTTTTGTGTTTTTTTTCATTTAGGGTTGTACCTGTCTGATTGTAAAAGCTGCTGTTTTTTTTGTACAAAAAGGCAAATGTAATATTTTCTTTTACCATAAATTTATATTGAAAGTTTATTCATATTCCTATTTTGAAGTTCTCCGTTTTTTTGCCTTGTCAATTTTATGATTGATGTCTGCTTTTGTTCCCATAGATGTAGCTATCGAGAATTTTCCTTTCACATTTTCAAATCCTGACGTGTCATGGTCGGGATAGTTGTAGAAGTAATTTACCTGTAGGGTGTTCAATACTTCTTTCCATTCCAGTCTCTCAAAATTGGTATAGGAATGCATGTTGTTTTCAAGACCGCTTTTTAATTCTTCAGTGTTAGTCGGCCACCTTCCATCATGAGTAAATTTGAAGGTTATAAGGTCTCTCTGAAGCTTCACGATATCCTGATTATTAATAGGAATCATGGCACTTTCCGTTCGGGCAGGTTTAGAGGGTTTACATCCGTATATTAAGATCAGAAGTGTGAAAACAAGAAAAGCGATTTTGTTATTCATAAAGTTAATTTTTACGTATATGGTGTATTCAGCAACAATTTAACCAATTTTGTTTTTTACAAAAATCTTTATTCCAACTGGTTATGTCTATCAAATTGAAAGTGTACGAAAAGTGTGTGGAACTGGTCGATCAAAAAGTGTTGATGGCTCAAAAAGCTATGAAAGATGCCCAGGAATCGGCCAATTCTGAAGAAAAAAGTACTGCTGGTGATAAATATAACACGGCTCGTGCTATGAGTCAGATTGAACGGGATATGCATGCAAAGCAATTCACAGAGGCATTGCATTTAAAGCAAATATTGGAAGGGATTACGATTTCCAAACCGTCAAAAAAAATTCAAGTGGGTTCATTGGTTCTTACATCTATTGGTAAATTTTTCATGTCTATCGCATTGGGAAAACTGAACATAGATGGTGAAGATATTTTTATAATATCTCCAATATCTCCTTTGGGTCAGTTGATGTTGGATAAAAAAGCTGGTAAGAAGGTAAAACTCAATGGCAAGGAGATAGAATTGCTTGAAGTTTTATAGATTAAAACTTCAAGCAAAGCCATAAGTGTCTATGCTATTGCAATAGGAGCGCTGATGCATTCATCAGGAATGTCAAAGGCATCCACCAATGCAACAGCATCTTTTCTCAAGTCAAGACAAAGATCATTCACCATTCTGCGAATGGCCTTGGTTTTTACACCTTCCATGTAATCGTGTTCCAGATACCATCCCTTATTTTTTTCTATAGTAGATAAAGCGTACAATTGGCAAACTTTTTTCAAAATAGGCTTCAGTCTGTCAGGAGTGGTTTTTATGCTATTTTGGAATTCCTGCAAAACAACTCTTTCAATATATGCATGCCCAACATTTATCATGTGGTATTGGCAAAGGTTAAATGCATCAAAGGAATCTACTCCCTGATCAAGGTGATGTTTTAGTCTGTTGGCAGCAGAAGTCAGAATACTTTTTTCCCGATATTGAAAAGCCTCAAGGTGAAATTCAGAATCCAGAAGGTGTTCTGGATCGGTTTTTCTTATGACGATGGGGTTTTTACTCAATATACTTGTGCCTGCTATTTCAGCTACATATTTCACAATGCCGAAAATATTGATGTCGTGGAATTCCTGTTTAAACTCTGTTAACCTGCCTTTGGCTACCAACTGCATTAATACGGTATTATCACCTTCAAAGGTGGTGAAAATATCCGTGTCGGCTTTTAGAGCAGCAAAACGGTTTTCTGCCAGGTATCCTTTTCCTCCGCATGCTTCCCGACAGGTTTGTAATGTTTCTGTGGTGTTCCAGGTGCTGTATGCTTTTAATCCTGCAGCAAGCGATTCTATTTCTCTTGAGTCTGCTTCAGATTTATTCACATACCTGTCGGTAAGGTATTGCAAAGCAAAATGAAGGGCATAGGCATTAGCCAGTAAAGGCATCAACCTTCTTTGATGTGTTCTGTAGTTGAGTATGGGAATCTCCAGCTTACCTGATGGACCAAATTGTTTTCTCGAATTCCCGTAACGAATGGCAATGGTTAGACCGGATTTAGCAGCACTCAATCCGGCTCTGGGAATTCCTATTCTCCCACCTACAAGAGTGGCCAGCATTGTGAAAAATCTTTTGTTGTCGCTGGAAATAGAGCTTTGGAAATTTCCATTTTCATCCACCGAAGCAAACCTGTCCAGCATATTTTCTTTAGGAATACTCACATGATCGTATTTTATTTTACCATTGTCCACTCCGTTAAGTCCAAGTTTTGCTCCACAGTCTTCTATTTCAATACCGGACAATAAATTCCCTTGCTTGTCTCTAAGAGGAACAAGAAAGGCGGCTACTCCATAGTGGACATCATCAATGATAAGCTGAGCAAATGTAGTTGCCATTTGACCATGCAGAGCAGCATTTCCTATGTATTCTTTTTGTGCCTGATCTGTAGGGGTATTGATGATGAAGGTATCATTTTCTTTGTTGTAGGTAGCAGTTGTTTCTATTCCCTGTACATTCGATCCATGCCCGGTTTCAGTCATGGCAAAGCATCCCGGAAGTTTGAGGGTTCCGATATCTCGCAGGTATTTTTTGTGGTGTTTTTCTGTGCCCAATAAGTAAACCGACATACCAAACAATCCGAATTGAACTCCAAATTTTATTACCATACTCAGATCATGATAACTTAAGACTTCCATGGCGGTAAAATATTTCATCATATCGCCTTCTCCTCCGTAAGCTTCAGGGTATGCCAGGCTACCGATTTTATTGGAGGCAAGAGTTTTACACCATTCCAGTACTTTTTGCCTATACTCCGGTAGGGTAGGGTTTCCCAGGTATTTAAACTCCGGTCGTGTTATGATGGATTTGATTCTGGAAATGGTTTCAGCCTGAGTGCCATCCAGATATGTGGTCAATTGTTTTACATCAAACAGAGATGCTTCAACAAATTTTTCACTGTCGGTTATTGAAGATTCAAATATGTCAGGAATCATTCGGTGGTGCTCACTGCCTAAAATCCCCAAAGCCAATTCTATTTCTTCCAGTGCCTGAAGGTTTTTCTCAAGGGTTTCGTCGGTTTCATGGATACCAACAGTTGCCATATTGGCTGCAAGTTTAATGAGAGATTCCTTTGATTCCCGAGGCAGGTTTTTAGCACTACTTTGAATAAGCAACAACCAACCCTTGATTTCACTTGGGCTGGGAGGATTGATAGGGTTCAGCCATTCAGCGAGTTGGATCTGTTCATCTTCTGTCAGCCAACTTTGCTTTTGAATTATTTTGTTTATTTCATCGAGCTCAGCCCGGTTGAGAATGGCATCAGCCCATGCTATGTATATGACAGGCAGAAAGCGAAGCAGGTTTGGAGTATATAATGAAGGGGTCATTTTGTGTTGTATTTTACTTGTACAGTGTACTAACGTTCCAATCTCCTAAATTATTAATTTTTAAATCTGTTTTACTAAGTTTCGTCCTATTTGATAAAGCAGATGTATAAAAAAAATCCCTGAACGTTTAGTATGTTCAGGGATTTTTTTGCGTTTTTAGTAAACTAATTTAATCAGCCTTTTTCTCTTTCATTATTTTTCGTAATTCATCTTTTTTGTTCAAATAAGAATCAAACTGATCTGTATTGAAAATTTCTTTTAGCTCCTTGTCTTTAGCTTTGCCATATTCCTTAATGGTTCGAAATTTTTCGACTTTACGACCAGAACTGTTTTTCAATTCTTCTCCTTTTTGTGCATATTTCAGGTTCACCTCATAGGCTTGGTCTTTTTGATCTGGAGTAAGCTCAAGTTCACTTTCCATCCATGAGGTTAATTTCTCACTTCGTTCTTCCGGAGTTTTTTCCATCCATTCTTTTGCCTGGGCATTGCTTGCCAGTGGTATAATGAAGAAGAATACCAGTAAGTATTTTGGTTTTAAGCTATTCATAATTATTGTAGTTTAAAGATACGTTTATTGTTTATAGAGACTAGCCTTGCACTATTTCTCCTGATTCAAGATTGATAATATAAGTTTCACCACTGATGGTAACCGATGCTTCGCTATTGCCCAGATATACAACTGTACTTGTAAACCCGAAACTACCCTTTCCTTCCAATTCCCCACTAATGTTGACAGTGGCTGTTCCACTTTCAATTTCATAGGTAGATTTGTTAATCATTAAATCTGTCAGGATAAATTCAAGATTGCTGTTGGTGGCATTTTGATTTCTCACTTTGGATTGAAAAGAGCCATCCCTGGTGTAAGAACCATTTAGTACATATTTGCTTTCAGACAACTCTAAACCTGAAAGCTTCCATGTGGCAGATCCGGTGTTCGAAGATGAAAATCTGGTTGATTCATAGTCTCCTTCATAACCTATTGTAAACCCGATGTAAGAAGGTGTGTTAAGATTGGTGCAAACTACTTCATAACTATAACTGAAGCTATAGTCATAAGTGATTAGTGCACCATCAATATTAGTTTTTACAAATGTGGAGTCTTTGGAAAAACCACAAGAGGTTGTCCTTCCTCCTGATTCGGTATCTTCTACATCTTTGGCTAAGACAGCTGAAGTAGTCATCGATGATGTAGCACCATAAGACTCATCAGCAAGTGAAGCAGCTACTATTTCTACGGCTTCTTCATTTGATATTACACTTGTTAGGTTCTCATCGTCCTTGCATGCGGCAAAATACAAGAGGCATGTAGAAAATAGAATTACATTTTTAATTGTTTTCATTTTTTTGTCTTTTTTTAAATTGATATTGCCTCTTTGATGTATTTTGTGTGTTATGGTTTAATTAAAACAACCCGTTGTGCTAATTAAGTGATAGCGACTTTTAAATTGTTTATTGGTCTGTTGAAATCAAATTTGTTGATAAACTGGATCAATGTCAATGCGGTGATTTTAGCCAAAATCCTGGTTTTAAATCCCAGGAAAGATTTAGCATAATTTCTTCGGATCATAAACTGATCACAAAGTTGAGAAAACAATGTTTCTAATCGTTTTCTGGTTTTTCTGAAAACCCATGCTTGCTTTTGATAGGTTTTTTGGTTGTTTCTTTTAGGAGTATCCAA